>NZ_DKJF01000079.1:0-67335 GCF_002454615.1 Pseudomonas sp. UBA6699 | reverse complement strand
CGAGCGCAGCTCGCGATGCGCCGCGCGGGCGGCGCTAGCTCAAACAGGCGCTGCATACGTTGAGGCAAACACCTGTCAGCCCTGATGCGGTCCCTGTGGGAGCCGGCTTGCCGGCGATTGGGCAGCAAAGCTGTCCCGGCCATGGCAAGATCAGCACTGGCCCTGACCGCGACCTCCCCCATGCCGTTGCCGCTGATCTACCACGAAGACTACAGCCCGGAGTTCCCTGCCGAGCACCGCTTCCCGATGGACAAGTTCCGCCTACGGGAATGTAATATATGCAGTGAAAGTTTTCGGAGCGAGCCACCATGCCAATCGCAGTGCCTTATGTACGATTTTCCAGCGAACGCCAGAGCTACGGCAGCAGCCTTGACCGCCAGGAAAACCTCATTGTTAGGTGGCTCGCCCACAATCCCCAGTACACCCGTTACGACCGGAAATTTGAGGACCTTGGGGTAAGCGGCTCCAGCGGCAAACACGTTGAAGCTGGTGCGATGGGAAAGCTGCTGACGGCAATTGATGAAGGCCACTTCCCTGCCGGCACCGTCGTACTGGTCGAAGCAATGGACCGCTTCAGCCGATTGGAACCAATGGATACGCTTAACCACCTTCGATCAATCGTGCAGGCTGGAATTGATCTTGTGACCCTGGACGACGGCCAGCGGTACGACGCAAAGTCCCTGAAGGGTAACAGCCTGCTTTACCTGGCAATGAAGGCACAGGCAGCACACGAGTTTGCCGTTAGGCTGGCCGACTTCACTGTCAGCTCCTACGTTGACCGGGCCAGGGAAGCGAAGAAAGGCAACCCGATCAAACGCCGCAACCCGTTCTGGCTCACCAGTGAAGGCGAACTGAAGGAAGTCGAAGCCGCAGCCCTGGAGCAGGTATTCACAGCCTTTTCCAACGGCGTGCCCTTGCGTGCCCTGGCAATCCAGTACGCCCAATACTTCGGCAACCGCCAGAGCCTCAAGCACGCCTTGCGAAACCCTGCCGCCATCGGCCACTGGCAACGCACGGTCACTGCTGAAGTTGATGGGAAGAAAAAGCGTGTTCCAGGCGAACTGATCCCTGGCGTGTTCAAGGCAGCCGTCACCGAGGAACTGTTCTACCAGGTACAAAAGCTGCTGGACGACCTTGCCAAGCAGCCGTCCACCGTTGCCCGTAAGTTCCCACTGGCTGGCCTACTGCAATGTGCCGAGTGCGGCGCCAATATGGTGCTACTCCGCCAGAACTCCAGGCAGCAGACTGATGCCGTCCGCTGCTATCGCCGGATGCAGAGCAACGATAAGTGCCCAAACCAGAAGACTATCCCCGTGCCCGTGGTTGGCTGGTTCTACTGGGAGACTCGCAAGCCTCACGCTTTCCGTGCCTACCAACGCACCAAGCTACCCGAGAACACGCGCCAGCGGATCAAGCTGGAGGGTCAGATAGCTCAGTTGGAGAAACGACAATCCGCCTTGTGGCGACTGGTGAACATAGACCCGGATAACAAAGATGCCGTGGCCAGCTATGGCGTTTTGACCGCTGAAAAGAACACCCTCAAGGCAGAGCTGGCATCCCTGCCGGTCGTGGGCGATACGCCGATGGTTAGTATGCTGACCTTCCAGCGATTCTTGAACAGCGATCCTTTCGCTGTAGCCAACCTGCTGCAACAAGACGGCTATCGGATCATCTGCCACCGAGACGGTACCCTTGAGGTTAACCGCAGTGCCGATGACAACCCAGCAGGCAAAGTGAAGTACGTCAGGTACGCCCGGAAGCACAAGAGATGGTGGGTGGAATACCCCGAGGGGGGCACAGTGCTGGTACCTCAGTGACCGCCCATCGAAATAATTTAGAAAACACTTGCATGTTTGAGCGAATTGTGTTGACAAATTCGTAGGATCTGCTATACTATGTGGACTTTTCGAGAAACTCTATCTCGACCTCTCACAACACTCTTTTCCTAAATGGTTAACACGCCCTGGCAGAACTTACAGGCAATGCTTGTGCGTGTTGCATCCTGTTATCAGTCCAGGCAAATGACTGAAGTTTCATTGGGACAGTTGTACTGGTTAGTGGGCGACCTCTGCTCCGCTCACTTCAAGGTATTCCCCGGCCAGGGGAGCAACGACACTGGCCACTAACATTCAAATTTGCTCGCAATGAGCAATGCTTACACTTCCGATATAAGTGTGATCGCAGTACCCAGGCCCGCGCCTCATCCAGAGAACGGGCCTTTTTCATATCCAATCTAAACAACCAAACATACTAAGGTAATAACTTAATGGCCCAACGCCCACTCCGCAGACATAGCTGCGAATACTGCTCTCGCATTTTCTTCTCCAGATCTAGCCTCTCTCGCTTCTGCTGTGTCGCCCACCAAGTAGCTACATGGAGAAAGAACAATGCCACTAAAACCCAGGCTGAACTTGAAATCGAATATGAACTTCAAGAAGCTCAGAAGACAACAGGCCAAGAGGCTGCTTAAATGAAACTGTACCATCAAATTGACCGCTCATCCGGCGAAGTGCTTGGGCTGACTTCAGCCCGCTATGACTTGGAAACCTTCGATTACCTCCTAGACCATGATGACGATTGGAAGTTTCTAGACACCTGGCGTAAGTCCTGGCCAGATGTCAAGCCGCTGGCGTCAGAGCTAAAACTTTTCCGTAAGTGGATGAACGTTCAACGTCAGTTTAAAGCTATCCACCTTCGCCCTGAAGGGGTCGCACAATGACCAATACCAACGTCTGGGTTGAGGTCGATAAAAGCAACGGTGCTCTTCTAAGCTACTTCCTGGACCGCCCAACTACTCAATCCGCAGCAGTGGATTACATTGAAGCGACTCAGGATGAACTTCTGTACTTGAACACCCTGGAAGACTATATCCTCCCCGCTGGCACAGTAGTAACTCTAAGCGATCTACAAGAGCACAGGGAGCGCCTACAAGAAGCGAAAAGAGTAAAGGCAGCCCAACATATTAAGGCAGCCCAGAAAGCCCCTCAGAAGCCATCCCAGGACGCTACAGCGGCAAGTAAGAAACAATCTGACAGTAAGTCAAAAATCCTTCAATTCAAAGCCGGGTTCAAGCCAGCCCGCACCAAAGGAAAGTAAGTTATGACCACAAAATATAGATACGGCATCGACATCATCGAATTCTTCAAGCACGACGCCGACGAACTTCAAAAGCTAGTAGACCAACGCACTGCACAGTATTACCGCCACTCGCAGTCGCCAGCTTACCCACAGCTAGGCGTCCACGTTGATTGGTTTAGCGACAAGCCGCTTACCTATGCTCTCAATGATCTACTGGAGTGGACAAACAAAGGGTATACCATCGCCGGTGCATTCCATGAACCGCTACACTTCAAAGTTCACCTGAAGAAGCCTCAAGCAGATATTGACGCTGATCTAATTGTTCTTGCAAGAGAAGTAGCTGAGGCATATGCCGAAAGCCGCTATGCCCGCAACGTTGCAGAACACGCCCGCCAGGTTGAAATCACCCTTGCCCGTGAAGTTCGGGAGCAAGAGGCGGCGGCAGCAAAAGCCCTGGCCGACAAGTTGGAAGCAGCACGCCAGAAAGCACACGCTGCCTTGATCGCTGAATACGCAAAGCCTGCAAAGGGTAAGGCTAAGCCTGAAGTGGAGCAAGCAGCGTGAGCAACGAATACGAACACACCAGGGCATTGGGGATCAGTTTCAATGCCGCTGACTTCCACTCACTTAACTACCACGCACGCAAACACAAGATGCCCGTGAAGGAGTTCATCGAGTGGGCGATGCGATGCTACGTCAAGTCGATGCGAGCAGAAGAACAGAAGCGGGCGAAGTAGTCGCCTGCTATCAACTCGATGCAAAAATACGATTTGCTATTGCCTGGCGCCTTCTCATAATGGCGCCCCCTTCGGGCACTCCAGCAACGTTCGAGAAGGCCAGGGCTAGTATAGACTTTGTCCGCCTTAATCGTTCAAACCCGCATGGCACTAGGGCGCCAGCCCAATCGACTATGCACAATTCAAGTAGGAAACCCCATGAGAATCTCCGTATACCGGCCTGAGCACCAAGCCAAGCTGCTCCGCTTGATGGAACACACAGGCGCCATTAACCCTACCCGATTGGTAGAACAATTGATTGAAGAAGCTGCCATGCGGCTTGATTCCCTGATGAGTGGAACGAATGTCAACAAGCAAGACCAAGACCAGCACCCGTAACTACAGTTACATCTGCGTCACCTGCAAGACTCCCTACACAGGGCACCGGGAACAGGCAGACAAGAGTAAACGCTTCTGTAAAGACAGTTGCAGGAAGGCCAAGTCAAGACAGGCCGAGAAGGCCGCAAAACGGCAGTCCCGCTTAGAAGTACAGAAAATACGCTGGAGCAAGAGTACAGTAGGTAAGTTTGTAATTGAACAGTGCAGACGTGCCGGTAGTGTTGCCGTACTCTGGGGTAATACCACAGCTTCCCTGGTAGAACTAGATAACTTCAACAACGCCTACCAGAAGTGTTACGGCTACAACCGAGAGGAAAGGAAATCCCTTTTCCACCGCAGCCACATCCAGGCCAGTGCAGGTGCAGACGGCTCTACAGGTGCCCTCCATCACCTTAACCTGTTCATCAGTCAGGACGTACACAACCAGAAAGCTGGGAACAAGTTTGTTTCAGCAGATGCAGGCTTGAGGGTTCCAGCCAGCAAGCTGATTAAGAGGTGGGAAGTCTCCCAGGGCGACACAAGACAGCAGATCACCAACAAGATTCACGCCCTCCTAGGAGACGAGTTCACCAACTACGTGAATCAGCATTACTTAATCGAGATGGACACGGTACACACCCTCGCCCAGCGTATCTACAACCGCCAGCAGAAGGGCACAGCCGTAAAGGAACTAGATCAACGCTATACCCTCGCCCAGCTAGAGCAAGAATCTCTTGAGACCCTGGAGATTATGGATGCTATCCAGCGGGGCAAAAACTCTGTTTCCAGCTTCAGGCCAGAGCGTTACACCCGTGCCACCCTCTGCGTATATGCCGATGAACTGGAACGGATGGCCACCGTATCTCTCTCAGAGCGTCACAGGGACAATTGCCGTTTTATGCTCGCCCTGGTGCGAGTGTTGGGTATCTACATCGCCCAGGCGGAGACTCAGCAGGGTATCGAGCACAGAGACTTCCTGCCGTTGAAAGATATGCAGTGGAGTCCACTTGAATATGTGAACTGGCAGCAGCCGTGGGGCACGCCCAATCAACAGTTAATTGATGCAGACCACCGCCTATTGATCGAAAGCATTATCGAACACTGTTACCACGCTCTATCCGGTGCAGATGTTCCCAGAGGATTCCTGCAAGCCCGCCTGTTAAAGCGTATCGACGTGGCTACCCTGGTGCCCACTGTGCGAGCACCCGAGCAGTGGCGATATGCAGGCTTGGGAAGTTGGGAGAGTTTCATTGAGAGTCTGTACAGCGATGCAGAGCCAGTATGGCAATCCTTGCTTGCCCTGGACCTCTGTACCACTGCTCAAGTAGAGGAAGCACGTACAGGCTTGATGTGGAGCCTCCAGGGCGCGATTGAGAAGGCACGCCACGAATACCGGAACTCGGACTGCTTCAAGCGGACCTACAAGGAAAAGTATTACAACCGCTGGGGCTTCAAGGGATACCCCGAACACTTGGAGTTCCCGCCCATCCTGGCCGACTTGATGCAGCCAGGGGCAGAGGTAGAGAACAGAGCCGCAGCCTGACACCCCGATAACTAATTGCTGATCTAGGCAATATCTAATCGCCCTCGGGCGCCTGTTCAGGCTCTTGCACACCGCTACACCCCGCCAGGCCCCTATTTACAAGGCCCTGCATCGCAGGGGGTTAAGATTTTGCCCCCTGAGTCACAATATCCTACTGTTTTAGTAGGAATTCACGCTACGGGCGTGCCCTACTGAAAACGCTGTTTTGCACCTCCCCCAGCCCGCCACCGTGGCGGGCTTTTTCGTGCGTGCTAGAAACGATCTGGAGTACCGGGGCAGGTTAGGGCGGACCTATCATTTGACTCTAGTCATCTGAGATAACGATAAACAGTCATCGACACCTATCAATCACCAGTTGATAATTAGTCAAACGATAGGTTATCATTCATCTATCGAAAAATAAGACAAAGGATAAAACCATGATCAATGCCCACCTCTACCTCCGCGCCTCGACCAACGATCAGGACGCAGAACGAGCCAAGCAACTTCTGCTGGACTTCGCCCAGGACAACAGCCTGCAAGTGGCCGATGTGTACGCAGAGAACATTAGCGGCACCAAGCTGGAACGCCCTGAACTGGCCCGCCTGCTCGATTCTGCTGCATCTGGTGATGTGCTGCTGGTGGAGTCAGTAGACCGTCTCTCTCGCCTCTCCCAGGCCGATTGGCAGCACCTGAAGGGCGTCATCAAGTCCAAGGGCCTGCGTCTGGTAGTCGCTGACCTGCCCACCTCCCACCAGCTCATCGCAGACAAAGGCATCACTGGCCAGATCATGGACGTTATCAATGACATGCTCATTGACCTAATGGCGACAATGGCCCGCCTGGACCAGGAGAAGCGGGTAGAACGCATCAAGCAGGGCCTGGACATCAAACGTGCCCGTGGCGAGAAGGTAGGCGGCAAAGGTCGCAACCAGAAGAAGTGGGATCAGGTGGCCGACCTACTCAAGCGTAACGGCAACACTATGGAAGAGATTGCAAAGCTGGCTGAGGTGGGTGTGGCAACGGTGTACCGCATCAAGAAGGAAATGAACCTGTAGCCTCATAACAAGCGATTACAGCAACGTTTATGGGTTGCCTGTGCTACCCCTGTGATATTCGCCGATTCTTGGCTACGGCCCTCTACGGGCCTTCCATGGGCATTAAACACCGCTTGCCCGTTGCAAGGTTTTCAGCCGATTGGCCTATCCCTCTGATATTCCCCCTTCCAGAACACTGCCGACATTCCACCTGGGCAAGGTGCCGTAGAAAAAATTTTAAGCAGTAGCGGCCCTGGAAAGGTGGCCTCCGCCCCTCTGATAGTTTCACTGCATAAATGGAAATTCTTGCTGCTGCACGACCACCTGGTCGACAGTGGGCTGACCACCGACCAGGCCTTGCTGCGCCCGGACATCTGCCCCAACGATATCCTCGCCCTGGCCCACGACCGCGACTACATCGCACGCTACATGAATGGCGAGCTGTCCCGCGAAGACCAGCGTCGCCTCGGTCTGCCCTGGAGCGAAGCCTTGGCCCGGCGCACCGTACGGGCCGTGGGCGGCTCGCTGCTGACGGCCGAACTGGCGCTGCAGCATGGCGTTGCCTGCCACCTGGCCGGTGGCACCCACCATGCCCACTACGACCACCCTGCCGGCTTCTGCATCTTCAATGACCTGGCAGTGATCAGCCGCTACCTGCTGGAGGCCGGCCGCGTCCAGCGGGTGCTGATCTTCGATTGCGACGTGCATCAAGGCGACGGCACCGCACGCATCCTGCACGATACCCCGGAGGCCATCACGGTCTCGCTGCACTGCGAACAGAACTTCCCGGCACGCAAGGCCAACAGCGATTGGGACATTCCCCTGCCGCGGGGCATGGGCGACACCGCCTACCTGAACGTGGTGGACGACACCCTCAACTACCTGCTGCCGCTGTATCAACCCGACCTGGTGCTGTACGACGCCGGCGTCGATGTGCACAAGGACGACGCGCTGGGCTACCTGCAACTGACGGACGCCGGCGTGGCCGCCCGCGACGAGGCCGTGCTGCGCCACTGCCTGGGCCGCGATATTGCGGTAATGGGTGTGATCGGCGGCGGCTACAGCAAGGACCGGGTGGCCCTGGCCAAACGCCACGGCATCCTTCACCACAGCGCAGCGCGTGTCATCGGTTGTTCACAATGACTGTGGAACCGCTTGTGGATAACCTGCGGGAAAGCCGCTGCAGGCCTTGACCAGCAAGGCCTGCAGAATACTGGTTGTTTTTTGACCAGTGCTTCCGGGGGCAGCGCTGCGCTAGAATGCGCCTCTTTTCCACAGCCTGCTGCCCACCATGCCCGATTTCAACTCCGCATCGCCTCCCCTTGCTGTCGTCATCGGTGGCGGCCCCGCCGGCCTGATGGCCGCTGAAGCCCTGGCCCAGGCAGGCCTGGCGGTCGAGGTGTTCGATGCCATGCCTTCGGTGGGCCGCAAGTTCCTGCTAGCGGGTGTCGGCGGCATGAACATCACCCATTCCGAGCCTTACCCCGCGTTCGTGGCCCGTTATGCCGAACGCCAAAGTGAAATCGACACGCTGCTGGGCGAGTTCGACGCGGAGGCTTTGCGCCAGTGGATTCACGGCCTGGGCATCGAGACCTTCGTCGGCACATCAGGCCGGGTATTTCCCACCGACATGAAAGCCGCCCCGTTACTGCGCGCCTGGCTGAAGCGCCTGCGCGACAGCGGGGTAGTTATCCACACCCGCCATCGCTGGCTCGGCTGGAATGCCGAGGGGGCCTTGCGCATCGCTTATCCACAGGGCGAGCGCCTGGTCAACGCCGCTGTGCTGGTGTTGGCGCTGGGTGGCGGCAGTTGGGCGCGCCTGGGTTCCGACGGCAGCTGGCAAGCGCTGCTGGCCGAACGGGCTGTGGATATCTCGCCCCTGCAACCGAGCAACTGCGGTTTCGAGGTGGCCGGCTGGAGCGCGCTGTTGAAAGACAAGTTCGCCGGCGCGCCGCTGAAGAACATCGCCCTCAGCGTGCCTGGCAGTGCACCGCGCAAAGGTGAGTTCATCCTCACCGCGCAAGGTGTGGAAGGCAGCCTGGTGTATGCCTGGTCGGCGCCGGTGCGTGAGGCCATCAACCGCAATGGCCGGGGCGTGTTGTTGCTTGACCTGTTGCCGGACAAGCCTTTGGACAAGATTGCCCAGGCACTGGCCAGGCCACGGGGCTCGCGCTCCATGGCCAAGCACCTGCACAGCCAGCTGGGTATCGATGGGGTAAAAGCCGCACTGTTGCGCGAGCTGACCGACCCTGCAACCTTTGCCAGCCCTGAAGCGTTGGCGCAGGCGATAAAGGCCCTGCCAATCACCCTGGTGCGCACGCGACCGCTGGATGAAGCGATCAGCAGCGCCGGCGGTGTGCGTTTCGAGGGGCTGGATGCAGGGCTGATGCTCAAAGGCATGCCGGGGGTGTTCTGTGCCGGCGAGATGCTGGACTGGGAGGCACCGACCGGGGGCTACCTGCTCACCGCGTGCTTTGCCAGCGGGCAGCACGCCGGGCGGGCGGCTGCACAATGGCTCAAAGCCCAGGGCTGACACCGCCCCACTGTGGCGCCGCGAGGCTAAGGTTTACGCTTGCGCGGCCCGCCCTTGAAGCTAGGTACCTTGCGCACCGCCTTCACTGCAGGCTCGGCATTGCCCCCCTCGGTGCTGTCCATCCAGCGCCCCAAGCCACGCTTGGCGCTGTTCTCTTTCGGCTTTTTGGGCTTCTTCGGCTTCTTGATCACCTGGCCACTGGCGTCGGTCATCGGCACCCGGTGATCCGGAATGAAGTCCGGTTCTTCATGACGCGGCAGGGTCTGGCGGGTCAGCACCTCAATCGCCGCCAGCAGCTGCACTTCATCGGCGCACACCAGCGAAATCGCCTCCCCCTTGTTGCCCGCCCGCCCGGTGCGGCCGATACGGTGCACGTAGTCCTCGGCAACGATGGGCAGGTCCAGGTTGACCACCAGCGGCAAATCGTCGATATCCAGGCCACGGGCAGCCACGTCGGTGGCCACCAGCACCTGGATTTCCCGGGCCTTGAAGCTGTCCAGCGCGCGCTGGCGGGTCGCCTGCGGGCGGTCACCGTGGATACCATCGGCATTCACACCCTCGGCCAGCAAGCGCGCCACCAACTGGTCGACGCCATTGCGGGTCTTGGCGAACACCAGCACCTGCTTCCAGCGCTGCTTGCGCATCAGGTGGCAGAACAGGTCTTCCTTGCGCTTTTTATCCACAGGTACCAGCCACTGCTTGACGCTGGCGGCAGTGGCATTGCGTGGGCTGACTTCGATACTCAGCGGGTCATTCAGGGCCAGCCCTGCCAGCACGCGGATCTGCTCGGAGAACGTGGCGGAAAACAGCAAAGTCTGGCGCTTGCGTGGCAACGCGGCATAGACCGATTGCAGCTCTTCGGCAAAGCCCAGGTCGAGCATGCGGTCGGCTTCGTCCAGCACCAGGGTCTGCACCTGGTTGAACTTGACCGCGTTCTGCCGGAACAGGTCGAGCAGGCGGCCAGGGGTGGCGACCAGCAGGTCGACGCCACGGCGCAGGCGCATCATCTGCGGGTTGATGCTGACCCCGCCGTACACCGCATAGGTGCTCAACGGCAGGTTCTCGGCGTACTCGCGCACGTTGTTGTGCACCTGCTCGGCCAGCTCTCGGGTCGGCACCAGCACCAGGGCACGGATCGAGTTGCTGGCCACTTTCTCGCCTTCCAGGGCCAGGCGCTGCAGTACCGGCAGGGCAAAGCCTGCCGTTTTTCCGGTGCCGGTCTGGGCCGCGGCCATCAGGTCGCGGCCGGCCAGCACGGCGGGAATGGCCTTGGCCTGCACCGGGGTTGGGGTGGTGTAGGCCAGCTGCTGCAAGGTGCGCAGCAGCGGTTCGATCAGGCCGAGTTGGGCGAAATTCATGGCAATACCGTCAGGGGTTCAGCGAAGCCGGCAAGTTTACCGCATCGCCCCTGCCTACTTGCAGATTTCGCCTTTCAACGGCAACACGGGTTTGGCAGGCTTGCGCCACTGCGGCAGGCCGATCAGCACCACTGCGCCAATGATCACCGCCATCGCCACGCACTCTTCGGCACCGATCTGCTCACCGGCAAACAGGATCCCCAACAGCACCGCCACGGCCGGGTTGACGTAGGCGTAGCTGGTGGCAGCTGCCGGGCGCACGTGCTTGAGCAGGTACATGTAGGCGCTGAAGGCCAGGATAGAGCCGAAGAACACCAGGTAGGCCAACGCGCCCCAGCCGGCAGCACTTGGTACCTGCGTCATGCGCTCGCCCGACAGCAGGCTGCCCAACAACAGCACTGCGCCACCCACCAGCATTTCTGCGGCACTGGCCATTGGCCCCTGTGGCAGGGGCAGGCTTTTGCTCCACACCGAACCGAATGCCCACGAGGCCGCGGCAAAAATGATCAGCGCTGCGCCAATCGGGCTCGCCTGCAGGTTGGACCCCAGGTTCAACAGGGCGATACCCAGCAGCCCAAGGGCAATGCCTGCCCACTCCAGTTTCGAGTTGCGGTGCCCGAACAGCAGGCCGAACAGCAAGGTGAACAGCGGCACCGTCGCCACCGCCAGGGCCGCCACCCCCGAGGCCACGCCGGCGTGCTCGGCCACCGTTACCCCGCCGTTACCGCAACTTAGCAGCAGAAAGCCGATTGCCCCGGCGGCCCGCCATTGCGGCCACGTGGGTGCCGGCGCACCGCGCCAGCGCAGAAAACCGTACAGCAGGCTACCCGCGATCAGGAAACGCACACCGGCCATGAGCATCGGTGGCCAGCTCTCGACGCCAATGCGGATGAACAGGTACGTGGAGCCCCAGACCAGGTACAGCGCCAGGAAAGCGCCGATGAGCAACCAGGGAATGCGACGGGAGGCAGGCATTGGAACACTCGAAATCCGTTTACGGGTGAACAGTCTAGGGGCCTGCCTGAGCGAACAGAAGTTACAGAATGGCTAGAAATGAGCGGCACACTTTCGGTGCGTTCGGTTTGAAGCGGGCGCCGCTTGAAGCGAGCGCCGAACACGCCTCAAGCATACTTGACCAGCGCCTCGCGCAGCTTGGCTGCCGGTGTTTTCTGCAACCGGCACAGCAGGCCATGCGAGAGCTGCTGCACACCATGCTGTTCTCGCAACACGCCGGCCAGGTGCTGCATCAGGTTGGCGGCCATTTCGGCATCGGCCATGGCCCGGTGCGCAGTACCGGTGTCCGGCAGCCCCGCCCAGCGGGTCAGGGTGCCCAGCTTGTGGTTCGGCGCTGCCGGCAACAGGCGCCGCGACAACAACAGCGAACAGGCAAATGACTGGCGGCGGCTGCGGCCGATGCGCGCCAGTTCGTAATCCCAGAACTTCTGGTCGAACGCGGCGTTGTGTGCCAGCAGCGGGGTCTCACCCACAAACTCGGCCACCTCGTTCATGACCTTGTCGACCGGCGGCGCACTGCGCAGCATCGCCGTGGTGATGCCGGTCAGCCCGGCGACGAATGCGGGTACCGGCACACCGGCGTTCATCAGGCTCTGGTAGCGCTCGACAATGCGCCCGCCTTCCAGCATGACCACCGCCACTTCGGTGGCGCGGCAGCCGGCACCGGGGGAAATGCCGGTGGTTTCAAAGTCGATGACAGCGATACGTTCCACGAATGACCTCAGTGCTTGAGCAACAACTTACCCTCGATGGGTACATAGCGGCTGGCGGCACGGATCAGTGACAGCGCCGTCAGCCCGGGCACACCATACACCACCGCCTCAGTGCCGTGGCGCTGGATCACCCGCTCCAGCAGCAGGTCGAAATCGCCGTCACCCGAGGCCAGCACCACTTGGTCGACCCGGCTGGCGGCATCGATCACATCCAGGGTAATGCCCACGTCCCAGTCGCCCTTGGCCGAGCCGTCGCTGCGCTGGATGAAGGGTTTGAGGCGCACGTCGAACCCAAGGTTGCGCAAGATCTGCTGGAACTGTTGCTGCTTGCTGTCGCCGCGGTCGATGGCATACGCCACGGCCTCGACGATCTGCCCTTCGCGGCAGACATCGGCCCATAGGGCGGTGTAGTTGAAATGGCAACCATGGGCTTGGCGCACGGTGTAGTAGAGGTTCTGCACATCGGCGAACAGCGCGATCTTTTTCACCTGGGAACCTCTTGTCTGGCCTGGAATGCCGGGGCCGCTGCGCTGCCCCGGAAATGCCAGCAGTATGCCAGACCTGTCAGACGTAGGAGTCGTCGTCCGAGAAGAACCCACCGTCATCGCTGCTGTAGTCGGTGTCGGTGTAACCACCCTGATCGCTGCCCCAGCCACCGTTGTCGGCAACTTGCTGCTGCCCGCCCTGGTCATTCCAGCCACCACTGTCACTGGCCGGCGCAGGCTCTTCCTTAATCACCTCGACCACCTCTTCGGGCTGGGAGTTATGGTTGAACAGGCTGCTGATACCTTGCGCCAGCAATACACCACCGGCCACACCGGCGGCGGTCTGCATGGCCCCACCGAGGAAGCTGCTGGCACCACTGCGTGCCGGCGCAGCGCCCACGCCAGGCTGCTGTGCCGGCGGTTGCGCGTAGGCCGGTGCCGCCGGCTCACGCCAGCCGCCAGCCGATGCCACCGCAAGCGCTGGCCGCTGTGGCTGCACCGGCGGCGCTGCAGCGCGCCCGCCCGTACCAAAAATGCTGGACAGGAAACCGCCACCGCCAGCGCTGGGCGCACTGTTGCTGCCTTGGGCCGCCTGGGCACGGGTCTGTTCCAGCTCGGCCTGCAGCTGCTTGTTCTGCTCGTCGAGGCGCTTGAGGGCCGCTTCCTGCACCAGGATCGCCTGGGCCATGTAGTAAGGTGCCGCCGGCTGCTGGCGCAGGTGCTGCTCGATGCAGGCCTGGGCCTGCGGGTCGCGCGGCTGGCTTGGGTCTTCGGCTTGCTTGAGACGGCCGAACAGGCCGTCGATCAGGGTTTGTTCTTCAGTGTTCATGGGGCGACCTCATGGGTAGCGGGACAACGGACAACCTCAAAGATGGGGCGTTGCGCCGCGCGATTCAATCGCTGCAAGGGTGAAACATTTTTCAGCAAGTGACAGCGCCACGCCTGCTTTGGGCTAAAGTGATGCACCTGTTTTTACTGCCATGCGATATAGCCCGATGAATCCGCTGAGCGTCCTGCGCGACTCCCTGTACTTTTTCCGCCGCCACCTGCCGAACATTATCCAGCTGTGCCTGCCGCTGGTCGTGCTGGAGGCCCTGCTCACCCAACTGCTGTACCGGCAACTGGGCGACCAGGCATCGCCTGCCTACGGCATGCTGATCAGCCTGCTGTGCTATCCGCTGTACAGCGCCGCCCTGATCCTGTACCTGGACACCCGTAGCCAGGGCCAGGACATCGCCAAGCGCGACCTGTTCGCCCGCGCCTTGCAGCTGTGGCCGCAACTGGCCCTGCTGATCCTGATCAGCTCGCTGCTGATCATGGCGGGCCTGGCCCTGTTCGTCTTCCCGGGCGTGTGGATCATGATCAACCTGGTGTTCGCCGAGTACCTGCTGGTACTGCGTGGCCGGCCGGTGGTACAGGCGATGCGCGACAGCGCCAGCATGACCACCGGGCATTTCATGCGCATCATGGTTTGCGTGGTCGCGGTGCTGGCACCGATCTGGCTGATCGACGGGTTGCTGCTCATGGCGTTCCCCGAGCCATCGCCGGCCATGGAGCTGGCCATGGACAGCCTCAGCGGCTTCCTGCAGCTGTTCAGCACAGTGGTGCTCTACCGGCTGTTCATGTTGCTGGAAGAAAAAGCCGGCGCCTGAGGGCGCCCTCCCGGTCGCCTGCGCACGTGCAGGGGCACTGCGCCGCCTTCAGGTGCCGCGCGGCTTCGCCCGGGCCGTGGCCTCCGCCACCAGTGGGTCGTCTGGCCAGTAGTCTTTTCTATCACCTACCTCCCTGATTGATTGACAACGTGTAGCCCCCGAAACATACGGGCGTCAGCCAGTTCAGACAAAAACGGCATTGACTGTCAATGTTGCTTCCAAAGATTGACTATCTGCCGGTCGATTACGGCAGACATTGACAGCCTATCCGCCAGCCGCACGTTCGCTTCAGACCCACCATTGACACTCTAGAGCTCACCTCGTAAAATCTCACGGGCGTCTCGAACCTTGGGTAGCTTTCTTGACGAGAAGATATTTGCGGTGTGGGCGACATATCCCCAATTACGACGAAGCGAGGCTAAGCGCACCAGTAGTACAAAGTACGCGGCGCTTTGCAGTGAGCGCATAAAATAGGGCAGTTTCATGCTGCCCTTGGAAGCGCTCTGAATCCTCAGTTTGGCAAAATGCCTTCCGCCCCTGCGCGCCTCCTGTCGATCATGTGCCTCTGGGCTTGGCACGCGCAGTCGCTTGAGCGATCAGTGGATCATCCGGCCAAAAATGCTTCGGGTACCTCCCCTTCAAGTCTTTCTTCACATCGCCGTAAGTGGACTTCCAGAAATTCGCAAGGTCTTGGGTAACCTGAACCGGACGGCGTGCCGGCGATAGCAGATGCAGCTTGAGCACCTGTCGTCCATTTGCAATGCGTGGTGTATCAGCCTGCCCGAACAGCTCCTGCAGTCTTACAGCAAGCACCGGGGGACGTTCACTGTAATCGATGCGAATATTCGAACCTGAGGGGACTGGAATCGTCTGAGGTGCCTGTGCATCGAGCTGCTGCGGCAAAGGCCAAGGCAGCAAATTGCGGAGCATGGAGGATAAGTCCAGCTGACCGAAATGGCTTAGCCGGGTGACCTTTCCCACATACGGGCCTAACCACACCTCAAGCGACACCAGCAGGGCTTCAGTACGAAGATCAGGCCACTCACTTGGGCTACCTGCCTCTTCATCCAGAATGCGCAGCAACTCAACTCGCGCCTGCCACTGACGTAGCTCTGGTGTCCACGGCAAAAGCTCCAGGCCTTTGCGGCGAACGTAGTTGAGCAGGGCCTGAACACGGGCGTCATCGTCGAGGTTGGCCAGGGGTGCGCGAGCCAGGATCAACTCCCCCACTTTCACCTGCCGCTCAGCACAAAGGACGCCCTCTCGCTCATCCCAATCGAGCTCATCCACCTGGGTGACCTGCTCTTTCAGGACAGTGTCGAACAACGCTTCGTCCAAATCGGCAGCCAGGTAGATCCGTTCTTCGCGCTGGCCCTGCCGACTGCCCAAATCAGCAATGACCAACCACGGATGTTTCATCAGCGCATCAGCTTCTGTAAACATCGCTGCTCGACCATTCGCCAACCGATACTCAGCCCCTCCAGCTCGGCGCTGTTGCGCAACACGATCGGGATAGGCGAGTGCCAAGAGGCAGCCCACCCATTGAGGGTGATCAGGATCAGCGACGGGTTGCGATGCTGAGCCGCGCATGTATGAACGGTACTGCTTCGCCAATTGCTTCGCTCGTTGGGCGCCGGCTTGCTCTGATCGCTGAGCCCTTTGCTCCCCTGAAAGAATGGCCAGCCGACTGTGCAAATCTGCGCCGCTGCCACGCTGTATATCTCGCTCGCCGAGCAGGGCTGCAATGTTGCACGCTGTCTCAGTGAGGCCCAGCTCATGGCCACGCAACAACAGATGTGCAATGCGTGGATGACTGGGCAGCTCTGCCATCGCTTGGCCATGCTTGGTCAACTGCCCATCTTGTTGCAGCGCGCCAAGGCGGCGGAGCAGGTCATTCGCTTGTGAAAATGCCGCTGAAGGCGGCGCATCAAGCCATCGTAGGTCACCCGATTCTGCACCCCATTTAGCGAGTTGCAGCGCCAAGCCTGTGAGGTCGGCTTGCTGAATTTCGGGGGCACTGAATCCAGCCATCTGCTCATGCTGGGCCTCAGACCACAGGCGATAACACACCCCTGGCTCAACCCGGCCTGCACGACCTGCACGCTGGGTTGCGCTGGCTTTGGATATCCGCTGAGTATCCAGCCTCGTCATCCCACTTCGTGGGTCGAAGCGCGGAACCCGCTCAAGGCCTGTATCGATGACTACGCGCACACCATCAATGGTGATACTGGTCTCGGCGATGTTGGTTGCCAGCACCACTTTGCGCTTCCCAGGTGGGGCGGGATCGATCGCCGCACGCTGCTCATTCAGATCGAGTTCACCATGCAGCGGGCATAGGAGTGTGTTCTGCTGCAAAGATGGCGAGGCTCTTAAAGCGTCTTCCAGCCCTGCTTGAACACGACGGATCTCAGCCTGCCCTGGCAGGAATACAAGCAAGCTGCCTGTCTGCTCGTCGAGAGCATCAAGGCACGCACTGATGGCCCGGGGTTCGAGGTACTCACCGGGCTGCTGCGGCCTGCTCCAGATCGTCGACACCGGGTACATCCGCCCTTCGCTGGACACGATCGGTGCGTAATCCAGCAAGCGTGACAGCCGCTCGCCCTCAAGGGTTGCCGACATCAGCAGTACTTTCAGCGGAGCATCGTCCCGGAACAGCTCACGTCCATTTAGCGTCAATGCCAACGCGAGATCGGCATCCAGGTTTCGCAGATGGAACTCGTCGAAGATCACAAGACCCACGCCCTCAAGCGCAGGATCGCTTTGCAGGCGGCGCGTCAGGATACCTTCAGTAACTACCTCGATGCGCGTACGCGGGCCTAC
Source organism: Pseudomonas sp. UBA6699 (assembly GCF_002454615.1). NCBI lineage: Bacteria > Pseudomonadati > Pseudomonadota > Gammaproteobacteria > Pseudomonadales > Pseudomonadaceae > Pseudomonas > Pseudomonas sp. UBA6699. The sequence continues at coordinate 50,029 of NZ_DKJF01000079.1, read as the reverse complement.
CTTGCTGTCGAGACGAATGCGATAGCCCACGGTTTCGCCGACCTTCTCACCCAGCTCACTCGCCATGCGCTCCGCAGCAGCGCGCGCCGCAAGGCGGCGAGGTTCGAGCATGATGATTGTCTGCCCTTGAAGCCAGGACTCATCGAGCAGCGCGAGGGGAACGCGCGTCGTTTTACCGGCGCCAGGCGGTGCTTGGAGCACCACTTCATCTCGCTCTTGAAGGGCTTTTAGAAGAGCCGGCAACGCGGCATTGATCGGCAACGAACTCATGTGTACTCCTACGACATACAGGCAGTATACAAAGGTTGATCGCCTCAAGGAGGCCGGAGCTGAGCCAATACTCAAATGACGCGGGAGTAGGATTTGCGGGCAATCACACGCTGGACTTGAGAAATTGTGGCGCCAGTGCGATGTGCTATTTCATCAACCGGATGACTGACGGATAGCTCGCGAATGGCCGTGATCTGCGTGATTGATAGCCGGTCAGAACGGCTGCAGATCTGTGCAGACGCCCATGCATCGTCCTGCCAACGCTCGGCGAGGCTGAGCGGAGGTAGCTTGCGGTCTTGATCTCCTCATCCAGCCAGGCCTTCAGGATGCCCTCACGCTCATCCGGAGTGACCACCTGCCCCTTTCGAAGGATCGAGTATTCCCTGAGGTAACGAGGCCCTGCCTTGCCTCCCGGAATCATGTTCAGGCGGGTGCGCCGATAGAGGTAGTTGATCTAAAGGTCAATTAGCCCTAATCATGAGTGGATCTGCGCCCACCGCCCAAAGGGGGATGACATTCCTACAGCCTTACTGAATAGCAAAATCAGCTTCGGTCTTGCGCCTGCGGTTGAGTACCAGCATCACCGCCATCGATAGACCGCCCAGCAACACCGAGCCCGCCGATAGGGTAAAAATCTCCTGCCGACCTTGGTTACCGATGAGCACCATCAAAATCGTTGGCGCTGCAGCGGCAGAGATGACTTGCAGGCTCCCCACCATGCGAGTGAGCCGACCCGTTGGATCATGGGCGACGACAGACGACATGTAGTACGACAGCGCAAGGTTCCAGCCAACGTTCATAAGAAACACGGCGATCCCCAGATCAACGGCACTTCTGATGGCGGTTGCAAACATGACGATGGCCGCCAATACGATCGTCGAGCCCGTAAGAATCATCGGCACTCGCCCGAGCTTCTTGCCCAGAAGGCTTGGCAATGCGGCTCCGGGCAAACCACCCAGCAAACCGACGCTCAAGGCCCAACCGATCTCCACGGCCCCGATTCCCGCGTCAGTGCCTATGCCCTCTACGAACCCCCAAAGCGAATAGATGGACACTTGGAGCAAGACCATCCCGATAAGGGAGAACACCCCAACGACCGAAAGACTCTTCGCATTCGCGTCGGTTGTATTTTTGGGCTTGGGAGCGGTTGTCCGAGGCAAAAACATGCACGCGAAGCAGATCAAGGCGAACCAGATCGACAGGTAATTGATTGCCCACCCGAAACCCAGACGCCCTGCAATCAGCGGTACTGTCGCAGCCGAGAAAGCAAAAAGCGCTGTTTGCATGAACAGCAGCACCCCATAGGAGCGATCAGGGTCGCGCAACCCTCCGAGGCCGAAAATGGAATAGGCGTACAGGATCCCCGATCCTATTCCGGCAACGACACGAGCCGCCATCAACATCGAAACATCAGAAACCTGAGCAGTGAATAGATTGCTTACGAGTAACGCGGATGCAGCCAAGAGTGCCGTAGTGCGAACACTAAACCGGCGCATGATCGGAACGCATGCCAACGTGCCAAAAATCGAACCACACATTTCGGCTGACATGACGCTGCTTTGCTGAGCGAGCGTTAACCCCAGGCGCTCGACTAAGAGGCCGATGAAAATCGGTTGAATGCCTACGGCAAGAATGGATCCTGCCGCAATGAGAATGCAGGCTGCGCGCAAGACGTTGTCTGATTGTGTATTCATATTTTTGTTAGATCCTGCTGGTCGCCGCTTGGCGGACGACCAGGGTGGGCCTCAATACATAAGACCAGCCTATGTCGACGACGCCTGTTACGCTAAACGGTAACAGGCAATGTGAACTTGCCCTTCAGCGGGATAGCTGACATGGCCAATAAACACGTGATCTCGCAACCAGCTCAAAGGCCCATTAGCCACCTGGAAGACCGGTGTGCAGGTACAGCGATAGCGCTCTTGCTTCAATGGCCACACGCCTTCCGCGCTCAAGCGTCGTCCTTCCTCGTCGAGAAGCAGGCGGCCTGTGTTGTGGATATTGATGAGTTCTCCGGCATCCGTTAACAGGCTGTACCGGGCATCCAGCTCCCCTACGCCGTCCCTTCGCTCAAGATACTGGTCACTTCCCCCAGGCAAAACACGCCCACGAAAACCCAGGCTTTCAAAGGTACCCCCCGTGATCGGGTAGTTGCTGCGCCAACCTTCGCAACACTCTCCCAAGTTCTCATGCACAGAGATATCAACCTTCAAGGTCATGACCCACTCTAAATCAGGTACGCTCACAGATTCGTGCTCGGACTTTTCCATTACTTCCTCTCGTGCAATCCGAATCATCGATTGCTCTTGATCGACGTCCAGGTTCGAGTCCGTACGCGCTCGATGGATGACGGTATCGGTTCAAGAACGTACAAGTTAGAACGCTCCGCTTCAGGAATGTAGATCGTAGGATCGTTTCGCAAGGATTCATCTACCAGAGCAGTCGCGTCCTTGTTTGGATTTTGGTAACCGATCTTATTGCTGATTTTGGCAATCACATCAGGGCGGAGGATGTAGTTTATGAAAGCATGAGCCTCCTTAGCATTCGGTGCGTTCAGAGGAATGGCGATGACATCTGACCAGGTAGGTGCGCCCTCCTTGGGGACAACCATCTTGATCTTGACCCCTTTTCCGGCAACGTTGGCAAGTTGCTTGGCCAAAGTAAAGCCGCCCGACCACCCAACGGCTGCGCAGATATCCCCGTTGGCCAGATCCATGCCATACCTGGACGAGTTGAAATAGCTCACATATGGGCGAATTTTCAGAACTGCCTGCTCGGCCTGCTTGTAATCACTGGCCTTTTGACTGTTTGGATCGAGGCCTTGGTAATGCAAGGCAATCGGAATGATCTCTGTCGCAGCATCCAGGAAACCAACACCGCACGTGGCGAGCTTGGAAATATTTTCAGGTTTGAATATGGCGTCCCACGAACCCATGTCTGCGTCTTTGCCGAGCGCCTTCTGAACCATGTCCACGTTGTAGCCGATGATCGTAGTTCCAAGCAGGTACGGAACGGCATATTGGTTCCCCGTATCCCCCACTGCTTCGAGGTTTTTCATCGCGGACTCATCCAAATGACTCCAGTTCGGTAGCTGCGCACGATCAAGTGGCTCTAGCGCTTTAGCCTGGATGAGCTTTCCAATGTTCGAGCTTCCAGGAAAGACTACGTCATAGCCCGAGTTACCGGTCAACAACTTTGACTCAAGGATTTCAACGCTATCGAACACATCGTAAATTGGACGTATGCCTGTCTCCTGCTCAAAGTCCTTCAGAACCTGCGGTGGTAGATACTCAATCCAGTTGTAGATCCTGACGGTAGGCTGAGCCCAAGCCAGAGAACTGACGGCCAGTGCAGCGACGCCAAACACGCTGCGCAAAAAAGCCTGCTTCATGAACGACACCTCGCAATTGATAATGCCTGATTGAACTCAGTAGCGATACGTAAAATAGAGTTCAAGCGCACTGAAACGCTCGTCATCCCCGAAAACTTGTTTTGCAGCGGATTTTGCATTTACCCAGTTATACGAAAGGGACGTATAAAGGCGAGGCGTTGGCGTCCAATCTAAGTACACTGCCGTCTCATCCGCAAATCTACGCTTGTCAACCGGGGTTCCTTGATAGTTCTTTTCGTCAAGCGAGAATTGGTAGTGGATGACACCAAACGTCAGGTTTTCAGTGAGGTGGTTCTTGATTGAAAACTGATGAACATTCTGGTTGGTGTTGAACAGGAGATAGTTTCCGACGACGTCACCGAGCAACCAGGTACCCCAGTCGATAAACCCTTTACTTAAAGGATCCCAGGCTTTTTGGCGATTATCAGTTAGATCGGAGTCACCCGAAAAGTGCGTGTAACGGTATCCAAGCACAGGCGCGAAGGGAAGCATATCAAACGTGTAATCCGCCTCGGCATACCAAGCGTTGGCGTCGTAGTCAACGCCGTCACCATTCCCTCGCTGGACTGCGTATTCGCCATTGAGTTCCAGAGCGGGCAGAGCCGGGTGAATGGCCTTGAGAGCCCGCACGTTATAGACCTGCATACCGTCACGGGCAGCTCGTGCAGGGGTATGGCCCTCAAGCGCATCGACCTTCATAGCAGTTGCCCCAAGAACGACTGCACCGCCCACATCATAATCCAGGTTGACCCCATTCATCCGGAAATCGCCCAGATGATCATCGGTGGCCAAACTGAAAGCTTGTACCTGAGCAGCTCCACCATCCCAGGCCAACAAAGCAGAATCGCGAAACGCCGTGCGCGGGCCAAGCCAGTACGCGCCGTCCCCGAAGGTATCAAGGTTGCCATCCATGACGATGAAGCCGGTACCAATCATGTAGTCCTGACGGCCAGCCGTGAATTTCCAATTCCCAGCCCGGAAGCCTGCGTAAGCCTCTTCGACAGAAGCGCTGCCATCGGAGCTGCGCGTGTTGCCGCCAGCATCACCATCCCCAAAGGTGCTTGCGGCAACCACTGAGCCACCCGCCAATAAGCTCAGATCAGGATTCAACTTATAATCAAATGCAACCTTGGGCTTGACATAAATTTCTTGCCAAGTCGTTTTTGTACCACGATCCTTACCGCTACGAAGATCCTTGACCCCGGCCCCGAAGTTAATGTTCCGAGCGGTGATAGTAGAGCCACCCGCAGAGAATGAAAACTCTCCACTTAAATCACCATCTTCAAACTTGTAACCGGCCCATGTGAACGGACTCACTGAAACGAGGCCGAGCGCTAGCAATACTCCGGCATTACGCGGGGTGCGGTACATGTGATGCTCCTGTGCATTGTTTTTGTATTACAGGGCAGTTGGGCGGCAAATCATGCCGCCGAAACCTGCTAAAGCAGGAGGATGCGACCGCATCCTTTAATTATTTTTTAAACACTCAAATGCATTGCAATAGCGCGTAGCATCCGCACGCTATCCGCATCTAGGTCGGTAACAGCTTCAGGTAGGGAGGATTGCTTGACGATTACTGTCCTAGAGGGAATATCCACAAACAGGTACTGCCCATGGATACCACCTGCCATGATGGCTTGACTGTGGTCGTTGAAGACATACCACTGGCTGCGATACGACGCCCCCGGCGTCCACTCGGAGAACTCTTCGTTCGCAGCGTAGATAGCAGGGTCAGCGCCACGAAGCACTCGCTCGATCGCGCTCTGAGAAATGAGCTGTTCACCATTGCGGTTGCCGCCATCGAGAATCAACTGACCAAAGCGGGCCATGTCACGCAAGGTCGCGTTGAAGCCGGCACCAGCCACACTGCGCCCCCAAGGGTCAGCCATAAAATAGCCATCGCGCTCGCAGCTGAGCTTGCCCCACACGCGCTCAAGATGCTCCGAACAAGACAGACCGCTTGCTCGCTCCATCACCCACGCTAACGCCTCAGTCGTTGCAGTCACGTAGTGGAAAAACCCACCGTGCTCACCCAATTTTCGCAACGAGGGGATGTACTGGTACAGCGACTCATAGCGCGAAAACTCAGTCGGCGCCGGCTGAAATCCGCAGGCGTAGCCATATTGAGAGCTTTCCGAAGCAGGATCGTCATAGACCTCGCTGTAGTCGATGCCTACCGCCATGTCGAACAGTTGCTGCACGGTTGCGTCTGCGAAGGCACCGTCGCCAAACTCAGGAACATAGGTCTTGGCCAGAGCCTCCGGGTTCAAAATGCCCGACGACACTAAGTCTTCACCGATCATGCCGATCAACGATTTGGTAACGGAGAACATGATGTGCCGGTCGCTGCGCTGCTGACCATTGAAGTACTCCTCGTGCATAACCTCGCCGTTACGCACCACGATGAAGGCGTCGGTTTTGCTCGCCTGCAGGTGCTCAGCAACCGTCACCGACTCGCCGATCACGCTTTCGAACGCCAAGCCACCCAGTGATCCGGGAGCACATTTCCACTCACTGGGAGCACCGTTCCCAGCTTTGACATCGATGGTTGGGCGCAGGCGTGCAAGATTTCTGAAAGCCCAGCGGTTGTAGGGTGGACGCATCCAGTTATCCCAGGTCACCCGGGCATCTGGAGTGGCTGGGAACCCTTGCATCAGAGAGACTGAAAGTCCACCGCTGATGACCGCTTGCTTGGCCTTACGGTACTGCTCGGCCAGATGATCAATCTTGTTATCGTTCATGACGCTGTCCCGAAAAATGACTCTGCGGTTCGTGCAGATGCCCTAAAGATTTATTACGAACAAAAACTTTAGTCAACTAAAACATTTTATTGGGATCACCTTCTCTGGTAGGCTGCATTCGACTGTGGACAACCGGATAGCGCAAGTGAGTGGATTACGTGAACGACAGATGGAGCTGCGCCGCCAGGCCATCTCCGAGGCGGCCATCGAATTGTTCAGAGATCAGGGGTATGCGCAGACGTCTATTGACCAGATAGCGAAGCTCGCCGGGGTGTCGTCACCTACCGTTTTCAAGTACTACCCGAGCAAGCAGGAGATCCTGCTGGGGTTGCTTCAGGAGGCTGATCAGCGCGCAGTGCTCGACCTGCGGGAGGTCATGCACCAGTTCGAAGACCCGGTGGATCTGCTGTGCCACCTGGAATCGCTTCTGATCAGCTACAGCCTCAAAGTCTTACCTGCCCCCATTTGGGCTGAGCTGCTGCCACTGGTGCTGAGCGGTGGAGTCGGGCTGCCTGACTCGTACCATCAAATGAACCACAAGCTGCAGGGAGAGATTGCAAATGTGCTCAGGGCGCTTCAGGAGGCAGGCAAGCTCAGGGCGGATCTGGACGTCGAGTTGGCCGCGTTCCTCTTGAACGACTATTCCCATGTCCAGCTGATGAGGCTAGTCAAAGCGACGGATCCAGATCGCGAGGAACACAACAGCAATGTCCGGCGAATCACCTCATTGCTATTCCATGGGATGAAGGCTGGCTAGGCATTGGCTTCGTGAGAGGTTGCTGGAGCGGAGCAGCGCTCGTGCGGCAATGAAGAACCTCCCGTGGCACCTACCGGAGGTGGGATTAAAGACCCTCGCCGAGGGTTGGTCTGGAATGGAAAAGCTGCAGGGTCGGGCTCAGCTTGACTGCATCACCTGATACACCACTTAGGTGCTCGATGAGGAGCAGAGCAAAGAAAGGGCAGCAAGGCTCAAATCTTGGTTTGACAAGAAATATGCGTTTCCGGGGATTGTGGCAAAACGTGGTATTCGTCGAAAATCAGCAAGCCCACCCCTTCCAGTGCCGGGTCGGCTTGCAGGCGGCGGGTAAGAATACCTTCGGTGACCACTTCGATACGGGTGCCGGGGCCTACCTTGCTGTCCAGGCGGATGCGGTAGCCCACGGTTTGCCCAACCTGCTCACCCAGCTCACTGGCCAGCCGCTCGGCCGCGGCGCGGGCGGCCAGGCGCCGGGGTTCCAGCATGAGAATGGTCTGCCCGGCCAGCCATGGCTCGTGCAACAACGCCAGCGGCACACGGGCGGTCTTGCCCGCCCCCGGGGCGCCTCGAGCACCGCTTCGTCGCGGGTTTGCAAGGCTTGGCGCAAAGCGGGCAAGGCCGCATCAATGGGTAATGAAATCATGGTGGTCCTCGAACAGTCTGGCGAGTATAACGGCGAACCCAGCCTGCCCTATCATGGTCTTAGCATCTGGCGCAGGCGCTTCGCTTGCCCTGCTGAATACCCTTTCGGAGATTGTCATGCGCATCCCAACCCGCGCCATCGGTGGCGCACTCGTGGTTACCCTGCTGACCCAACTGACCGCCTGCGGCACCATTTTCTACCCGGACCGTCGCGGCCAGATCGGTGGCAAGATCGACCCGGTGGTTGCCGCCATGGACGCTATCGGCATCCTCTTCTACGTGATCCCCGGGCTGATCGCCTTCGGCATCGACTTCGCCACCGGCGCCATCTACTACCCAGGCGGCCACACCGCCCAGGTCGACCCGGCAAAACTGCAACAGGCCGTCAGCCCGGATGGCAAGGTCGACAACCTGAAACTGCAGGCCATTCTTGAAACCGAACTGGGCCAGCGCCTGCCGCTTGACGACCCGCGGCTTATCCAGCACCGCGGCAGTGTCGAGCAATTGGCCAGCCTTGGCCTGGTGCCAGCAGCCTGAACCACAAGGACCTGACCACGGATGATAACCACCCCGGCTGAACACCAGCGCCTGTTGCGCCTGGCCACCCGCGCCTCGGTGGCGGTGGCCGGCATCCTGGTAGTGAGCAAGGCGCTGGCCTGGTGGCTGAGCGGCTCGGTCAGCCTGCTGGCCGGGCTCACCGACTCGGCACTGGACGCCGTCGCCTCGTTCCTCAACCTGCTGGCCGTGCACTACGCCCTGCGCCCGGCTGATGACGACCACCGCTTCGGGCATGGCAAAGCCGAAGCCCTGGCCGGCATGGCGCAGGCGCTGTTCATCGGCGTCAGTGCCGTATTGATCGGCGTGCAGGCGGTCGAGCGCCTGCATACGCCACAACCCTTGGGTGATACCAGCATTGGTATCGCAGTGATGCTGCTGTCACTGGTGCTGACGGTCGCCCTGCTGGCCTTCCAGTACAAGGTCATCCGCCTGACCGGCTCCACGGCGATCCGCGCCGACTCGCTGCACTACCGTTCGGACCTGCTGCTCAATAGCAGCATCCTGCTGGCGCTGTTACTGGCCCGTTTCGGCTGGCCGCAGCTGGATGCGCTGTTCGGCCTGGGCATTGCCCTCTACATCCTGTGGAGCGCGCTGCAGATCGCGCGCGAGAGTATCGCCATCCTGATGGACAAGGAGCTGCCCGGCGATGTGGGCGAGGAAATGGCCGCGCTGGTGTTGGCCATTCCCGGGGTCAAAGGCGTGCACGACCTGCGTACGCGGCTGTCGGGCAACCAGTGGTTCGTACAACTGCACCTGGATTTGCCCGGGCAGTTGCCGCTGCATGATGCCCATGAGCTGTGCGTGGAGGCCTCGCGGGTGATCCGCCAGCGTTATCCGCAAGCGGATGTGATGGTGCATGCCGACCCGGTCTGAACCTGCGCGAGGGTCAGTTGACGCTGTACCCTCGGCCGCTGAAGCAGGCCCCCAGTGCGCGTTGGTAATTGCTGAGCACATTCGGCGGCGGCGCGTAAGTCGCGGTGGCGGGGTCGAAGCCTGACTGGCTGACCGCCCAGCGGTGGCACTGGTAACGGTCCTGCTCCTGTTGCTCCGGGCCTTGGCCATACATCGGGTACGCCACCCACGTCATAGCCGCCCGCAACCGGCGGTGGCGGCGCGGGCGGCGGCGCCACTGCCGGCGGGTTGACCACCACATATTCCTGGCTGTCTGCCAGGTACTGGTAGTAGGTATCGGCAACCAGGAAGAACAACGCCCCACCCACCCACACTTCCCGTGCATACGGCGGCAGGTAATTGACCCGCACCCCATAAGGCGGGGTGACCACGATGTAATTGCCGCCATGCGGGCGGTACCAGTAACCGCCGGAGTAGAAGTAGTCATGGCCGCGATAGGGCACTGTCCAGTAGCGGTCAGGGAAACGATCGACCGTGTGCCCAGGGCGGTACTGCGGCCCCGGCCCCCAGCCATTGCCATGGCGGCGGGGAATATCCTGGTAGTAGCCCTGCCGGGGCGGCTGGGTCTGGCGCACTTCGTCGCGGGCGTTCAGCGGCCGACCGGGCCCAGGGTCGCCGGGCCCTTCGGCCAGCGCTCCAAGGCTGATGCCCAACCCCAGCAAACCAACACCTGCCAACTGCCAGATGCGCGACGTCATGGTATTCCTCTCGGTAGGTAAACTGCAGCAGGCAGCCAGTCTACCGTGCTCTTCAGACCGGCCTATTAAAATTACCGACATGAAAAAAGGGAGGCCGCAGGGCCTCCCTTCAGGAATTGTCGTCCGTGCTCGGCACTTGTGGCGCCGGCTCACCTCACAGCGTCTTCTGGAAGCTGTGTAGCCCGGGGGCCTGCGGATCCGGTTGGATGGCTGGCCGCGACCGCCCGCCTAGGGCGCGTCGCCGTGGACTGATGTCCGGGCAGTGATTCTGTTGATAAAGATACCGGACAGCTGGCAGCAGCGGATTGCGAAGATTGCTCATATAAATAGTACTTGCGCAATTTTTCACCCTGGAATGATAATTCGCCGCAATCCGAACAGAAAAGGCAAATGCCATGAGCAAACTCGACCGCTATGACCTGAGCATCCTCGCCGAATTGCAGCGCGATGCGCGCATTTCCAACCAGGAATTGGCCGAGCGCATCGGCTTGTCGCCTTCGCCATGCTCGCGTCGGGTCAAGCAGCTGGAGGACGACGGCTACATCTCCCGCCAGGTCGCCCTGCTCGACCGCAAGAAGCTGGGTCTGAGCCTGACCGCCTACGTGCTGATCGGCATGGACCGGCACACGCCGGAGCGCTTCGAGACCTTCGAGGCCGCTATCCGCAACCTGCCACAGGTATTGGAATGCAGCCTGGTCACCGGCATGGATGCCGACTACCAGTTGAAGGTGGTGGTGGCCGACATGGACCACTATCAGAAACTGCTGCTCGGCAGCCTGACCCGCATCGAAGGCGTCACCAGCGTGCGTTCGAGTTTCGTGCTGAACCAGGTGCTGGCCAGCACCGAGCTGCCATTGACCCACCTTCGGTAATTGCCCGCGCCTGCGGGCGTATACTCGAGCGCTCAAACTGCCTGGAGAACACCGATGGATCCCGCCGTATTCGAAGAGTGGATGATGATCATCCTGGTTACCGTGCTGATCGGTTTCATGGGTTTCATCGTCTGGGACCTGGCGAAAAAGTCCAAGGCGGGCAAGTTCGGTACGCTGATCCTGTTCTTCGTGCTGGGGCTGGGGGTGCTGGCCTTTATCATCAAGAGCGTGGTGGTGGGGTTTCTTGAAGGGGTTTAGGGCTTGGGAATGCGGGGAGCGCTTTGCGCTCCATCGCGACACAAGGCCGCTCCTACAGGGGTCGCACAAAGCGGGGATCGCGACCCAAGGCATGGTTTTGCGCGGTTCTGTAGGAGCGGCCTTGTGTCGCGATGGGCCGCAAAGCGGCCCCCACTAGCGCTGCAATTTTGCCGGAACCTCCCGCCAGCACCCCTGCTCCAACCCCTCCAGCGCCCAGTCACCAATGCGTACCCGCACCAGGCGCAAGGTCGGCAACCCCACCGCTGTCGTCATGCGCCGCACCTGGCGGTTACGCCCTTCACGAATCACCAGCTCCAGCCAGCTGGTCGGCACGCTCTTGCGAAAACGCACCGGCGGGTTGCGCGGCCACAACGCGGGCTCGGCCAGGCGCCGCGCCTCGGCCGGCAAGGTCGGCCCATCGTTCAGTTCCACGCCGTCACGCAAACGCTGCAACTGCTCGTCGCTCGGCTCACCTTCCACCTGCACCCAGTAGGTCTTGGCCAGCTTGTGCTTAGGGTCGGCAATCCGCGCTTGTAGCCCGCCATCGTTGGTCAGCAACAGCAAGCCTTCACTGTCACGGTCCAGCCGCCCGGCCGGGTATACGCCCGGGATGTCGATGAAGTCCTTGAGCGTCGCCCGCCCTTCGCCGTCACTGAACTGGGTCAGCACGTCGAACGGTTTGTTGAACAGGATCAGGCGGGGCTCGGCCGGCGGCGCCTTGGCCTGGCGACGCGGGCCGGCGGCAGGCCGCGCCTGGGGGCGGCGCGGCTTGTTACGGGGTGGCAGTGACATGGATCCTCAGCGGAACGGCGGCTCATCGAAGCTGCGCAGTTTACGCGAGTGCAACGAGTTGAGCTCGGTGCGCAGCAGGTCGAGGGCGGCAATGCCGATCTTCAGGTGCTGGCTGACCGCCCGGTTATAGAAGGCGTTGGCCGAACCTGGCAGCTTGATCTCGCTGTGCAGCGGTTTGTCGGACACGCACAGCAAGGTGCCGTACGGTACCCGCAAGCGGTAGCCCTGGGCGGCAATGGTGCCGCTTTCCATATCTACCGCCACGGCACGTGAAAGGTTGATCAGCGGCCGCTCCTGGGCCCAGCGCAGCTCCCAGTTACGGTCATCGTAGGTCAGCACGGTGCCGGTGCGCAGGCGCTTCTTCAACTGTTCGCCACGCTCTCCGGTCACTTGCGCAGCCGCTTCCTGCAGCGCCAACTGCACTTCGGCCAGGGCCGGGATCGGAATGTTCGGCGGCACCACGCGGTCGAGAATGCCGTCGCGGCGCATGTAGGCGTGTGCCAGAACATAGTCGCCAATGGTCTGCGACTGGCGCAGGCCGCCGCAGTGGCCAATCATCAACCAGCAATGCGGGCGCAACACCGCCAGATGGTCGGTGATGTTCTTCGCATTCGACGGGCCGACGCCGATGTTGACCAAGGTGATGCCGTCACCGTCGGCGGCGATCAGGTGGTAGGCCGGCATCTGGTAACGGTGCCAGACCACGCTGGCAACCAGCGCCTGGGCTTCGCCATGGTCCATGCCCTTTTCGATGGCCACGTTGCCCGGCAGCACCATGCGCACGAAACGCGGGTCGTCACGCAACTGCTCCAGGCCATGGCTGATGAACTGGTCGACATAGCGGTGGTAGTTGGTCAGCAGGATCCACGGCTGCATGTGGCGCCAGTCGCTGCCGGTGTAATGCACCAGGCGGCGCAGCGAGAAGTCGACGCGTGCGGCATCGAACAGTGCCAGCGGCAACACGTCGGCATGATCCCAGTCGTACAGGCCGTCGGCGATATTGTCGGTGGCGGCCGACAGGTCGGTGCTGGGGAACACCCGCGCCAACTGCGCGGCGGTGATGCCGCTGCCGGCCAGTTCGTCACCCTGGTCGACCACATAGGGGTAAGGGATATTCTGTTCGCTGACGCCCACTTCTACGGTAACGGTGTAGTCGTGCATCAGCGGGCGCAGCTGCTCTAGCAGATAACCACGGAACGCCGCGGGCTGGGTGACAGTGACGCTGTAGGTGCCGGCCACCTGCACCTTGGCATAGGCGCGCGTGGTGGCGGCGACTTCGCCATGGCTGTAGTAGGTCAGGCGCAGGGCCGGGTAGCGGAACAGGTCGCGCTGCTCGGCGTCGGGTTCGGTGCGGTCTTTCAGATAACGCTTGAGCGCAAGGCTTAGGGCACCGGTGGCTTGTTCATGCAGGGCCGCCAGACGATCGACGGCCTGTTCGGGGGTATCAACGACTACAAAAGCGTGGCTCACACTGTGCTTCCTGTCTGGACATGCATGTGAACCATCTTGCCTGCCTTCTTGGCTAAATACATCCCCATTGATCGGTGCTGGATTCTTCGCGGGCGCGCCCGCTCCCACAGGTACGGCACCGCCCGGGACATCCATGAAGATCTTGGGAGCGGGCATGCCCGCGAACAAGCCGAATCAATTCGCCCAGGCTGGCGTCGCCCGCGCCACCAATGCCTGCACATCCACACCGCGCGGCAACGCCCCATACACCCGGCCGCCGCCCGCCAACCGGCTGCCAATGAACGCATCACTCACCAACGCATTGCCCGCCTCCAGCAACAGCTTGGCCTGCAACGCCAGGGCAATGTCCTCGGTCAACTGCCGCGCGCGGTACTGCATGTCGCCAGTATCGGCAAACGCCCCCTTGAGGTTGCCGATATGCGCCGCCAAACGTGGGTCGCCATGCCCATCGCCCAGCTCGGCGAACAAGGCATCGAGCACCCCCGGTTCCTTGGACAAGGCCCGCAGCACATCCAGGCACTGCACATTGCCCGAGCCTTCCCACGTCGAGTTCACCGGTGCTTCGCGGTACAGCCGGGGCAGGATGCTGTCTTCCACATAACCGGCACCGCCCAGGCATTCGGCGGCTTCGTTGATCATGGCCGGCGCACGCTTGCAGATCCAGTACTTGCCCACTGCCGTCACCAGGCGGGCGAAGTGCGCCTGCTGCGGGTCTTCGAGCTGCTCCAGCGCCTGCCCCATGCGCAGGCTGAGGGCGAGCGCAGCCTCGCTCTCCAGGGCCAGGTCGGCAAGCACGTTCTGCATCAGCGGCTGCTCATTCAACACGCGCCCACCGACCTTGCGGTACGCGCAGTGGTGGGTAGCCTGGGTCAGCGCCTGGCGCATCAGCGCACTGGAGCCGACCATGCAATCGAAGCGGGTCATGGCGACCATTTCGATGATGGTCGGCACACCACGGCCTTCTTCGCCGATCATCCACGCCAACGCCCCGCGAAACTCCACCTCGCTGGAGGCGTTCGAGCTGTTGCCCAGCTTGTTCTTCAGGCGCTGGATATAGAACTGGTTGCGGCTGTCATCCGGGCGGTGGCGCGGCAGCAGGAAACAACTCAGCCCCTTTTCGGTTTGTGCCAGGGTAAGGAAGGCATCGCACATCGGCGCCGAACAGAACCACTTGTGGCCGACCAGCTCGTAGGCCTGACCCGGGCCCGGCGCCCCGACCGGGTAGGCCCGGGTGGTGTTGGCCCGCACATCGGTGCCGCCCTGTTTTTCGGTCATGGCCATACCCAGGGTGACACCGGCCTTGTGCCGGTCGCCGACATTGCGCGGGTCATACTCGCAGGCGAGGATTTTCGGTAGCCAGTACTCGGCCAGCTCGGGTTGCAAGCGCAGGGCTGGCACGGCGGCGAAGGTCATGGTCAACGGGCAGCCGCTGCCGGCTTCGGCCTGGCTGTGCAGGTAGGTCATGGATGCCCGTGCCACATGCGCCCCGGGGCGCGGCTCGGCCCATGGCAGCGACGGCAGGCCGTGCTCGATCGCGGTGCGCATCAGTTCGTGGTAGGCCGGATGGAACTCGACCAGGTCGATGCGATGGCCGTAGCGGTCGTGGCTGCTGAATTCGGGTTTGTGGGCGTTGGCCAGAAAGCCAGCCTGCATCAGCGGCCCCCCGGCCAGGGCGCCGTAGGCATCGATCCGCGACTGCGCCCAGCCCGCGCCGAAACGCCGCGACCACTCCTGGAGTGGCAGGTCGAGGCGGTAAAGGTTGGCACCGTCTAGCGACGGTGGCTGGTTGGTAACTTCGTGGGTTTCAGCGTACTGGTGCAGGTTCATCGGGGGCTCCTGGATCCGGGTAGGCTTGAAAAACCCAGTGAAGCACTGCCTGCGGGGTTGGCAAAGTGGCATTCGTGACTAAAGGTGTGGTGGTGGGGGCATGGGGTGTAGATGCAGCGCCTGCGAGATCGAGCGCCGCCCCCCCTCAAACCGAACGACGCTTCTGCAAGATACCCACCGGCACCTGCCCCTGCGAAACCGCCATATTCAAACTCAACTCAAACCGGCTCCCCAACCCGCGCGTCGACTCATGCGCCAACCGCGCCCCCAGCAACTCGCCCATCTGCCGGCAGATCGACAGCCCGATCCCCAACCCGCCATAGCGGCGGGTCATCGAGCCATCTACCTGGAAGAACCGCTGATACAACGTCGCCTGGTCCAGGTCATCGAAGCCGATACCGCTGTCGCTGACAGTGAAGGTCAGCGCCATGTCATCCGGCCCCACCCGGCGCCCGCGCACCTGGATCACCACGCCGCCCTGATGGGTGAACTTCAACCCGTTATCCACCAGGCATCCCAGGCAACGCGCCAGCTTGGGCCCGTCACCCAGTAACCCATCCGGCAAATCGGCCGGGATATCCAGGCTCAGGTACAGGCCCTTGGCCAATGCCTGGCCGGCATAACCGGCGCGCAGGCTCTGCAACAAAGTACGCAGGCTGAACGGCGCCGGCTGCGCCCGCAGGCGCCCCGCTTGCAGCTCGGACAGCGTAAGGATGGCATCGACCATGTCCATCATGCCTTGCGCCGAACCGACCGCTGTACGGTGGTACTGGGCCATCTCGCCTTCCATCGGCAAGGTATGCATCAACTCCAGCGAGCCAATCACCCCGTTCATCGGCGTGCGCAGTTCATGGGTCACACTGGCCAGAAATTCGTCCTTCAACCGGTTGCTCCTGGCCAACTGCAGATTCAGTTGTTCCAGCGTACGGCCGGTTTCACGCAAGACCTGCGCCTGCTGCTCGCGCAGGATGTTGATGCGGTCGGCCAGCGCCAGCGACAGCAGCGCCACCTCCAGTGCCGAACCCAGCTGGCTGGCATACATGGTGATGAACACGTTCGGCAGGTAGCCCAGCACCATCAGGGTGTTCACCAGGCCACCAAGCAGGAACGCCGTCCAGGCAATGATGAACCAACGCGCCAGGCGCAACCCGCGCCACCAGGCATACAGCCCGGCGCTGAACACGCTGACGGTGAACAGCAGCGCCAGCAGGGTGGCCATGCGCAGCGCCACCCCATAGGTCATGCTCACGGCCAGCACCATGACCGCCACGCCCCCCAGCATCAACAGCTGCAATAGCCGATCGAAGCCCCGGCTGATACTGCCAAGCTGCAGGAAGTGGCGGGCGAACTGGCAGGCGAACAGCGCGGCAGCACCGATGCTCAGCGGTGTCGCGGCATTCGCCCACCAGGGACTGTCTGGCCAGAAGTAGGCAACACCGGCGCCATTCACCGACACCTGGTAAAGGCCGAACGAGGCGATATAGAGGATGTAGTAGAGGTAGCTGACGTCGCGCACGCTGAGGTAGATGAACAGGTTGTACACCAGCATCACCAGCAGCACGCCATAAATCATGCCCAGCACATACAGGCGGGTCGGTTGCGCCTCGATGTAGGCCTCGGGGGCCCATAGCGCCAGCGGCGCCTGCACCGAGCCCTGGCTGTGCAGCCGCAGGTAAGCGGTAGTCACCTGGCCGGGCGGCAGCTGCAGTTCGAACAGATAATTGCTCTGGCGCACTTGCCGGCTGTCGTAGGGCAAGGCATCGCCGGTGCGCTGGGCCAGGCGGTAGCCGCCATTGCCATCGGCCAGGTACAGCTCCAGATGATCCAGGGGCGGGTAGGCCAGTTCCAGCAGCCACTGCCGGGGCGCAGCACCGGGCGCCGCAACCGGGCGCAACTCGACCTTGAGCCAGAACACCGAAGTGGAATAACCGGCGTTCAGCACCTCATCTGGGTGGGGGCGGAAGTACCTGGCGAAGTCCGGGGCGCTGACTTGGGCGATGCTGCTACTGCCATCCGGGTCCTCATAAACCTGCATGACCTTGCCCAGCGGCAGGTGCCGGGTAGCCTCGTCGAAATCGACTGCGCCGGCCAGCACGGGCAGCATCCCCAGAAGCACAATCAGCAAATAGCGCATACAGCCCCAGCCTGGTCTGTGCAGTCGCGTCGCGGTTGCCTCCCATCCGTTTGAGACGACGTGATCCAGCAGAGTCCGTTTGTCGAGTTATCCAAGCACTCTAGCATAGCTGTAACCGCTGGCAATCTGCCATGCCAAAACGCGAACAAAGGCTTCTAAATCAATAGTTTGATGGAAGTTGCAAGCCATAAGCTGACCATTCGATCAGTAAATCCGGTTTGTCGGACGATTCTCCCAAACAGGTTTGGTGGTAAGCTCGCCGACCATGAATACCTACAGCTCCCGCCCCGTTGTCCTCTGTCTCTCCGGCCACGACCCAAGTGGCGGCGCCGGCCTGCAGGCAGATATCGAAGCCCTGCTCGCCCAAGGCTGTCACGCTGCACCCGCCGTGACTGCCCTGACCGTGCAGGATACCGTCAATGTTTCCGACTTCCGGGTACTCGACCGCGAGTGGGTGCTGGCCCAGGCTAACGCCGTACTGGCCGACTCCACGGTTGCCGCGGTCAAGCTGGGCATGCTTGGCTCGATCGACATGGTCGACACCGTGGCCGAGCTGCTGGCCGCCCACCCGCACCTGCCGCTGGTCTGCGACCCGGTGCTGCGCGCCGGCGGCGGCGGCCGCCTGGGCAAGGATGAAGTAGGCTATGCCCTGCGCGAACGCCTGCTGCCGCTGGCGACCATCGCCACGCCAAACCTGCCTGAAGCGCGCATTCTCGCCGAACTGCCCGAGGGCAGCGCCGATGCGTGTGCCGAGAAGCTCTTGCCGTTCTGCAAGCACCTGCTGATTACCGGCGGGCACGGCGACGAAGACGAAATCCACAACCGCCTGTACACCCAGAACGGCCAGCAATACACCTGGACCTGCCAGCGCCTGCCAGGCAGCTACCACGGCTCGGGGTGCACCCTGGCCAGCGCCCTGGCCGGCCGCCTGGCCTTGGGCGAGCAGCTGGAAAGTGCCGTACGCAGCGCCCTCGACTACACCTGGCGCACCCTCCGTGACGCCGAGCAGCTGGGCAAAGGCCAGTACGTGCCGCGCCGCCTGCCCCTGGACTTCTGCGCTTGAAACGAGGCCTTCCATGAAGCTACGTGGCCTGTATGCCATTACCGACAGTCAACTGCTTGCCAGCCGTTTCCTGTCTTATGTCGAAGCGGCGCTGGAAGGCGGCGTGTGCCTGCTGCAATACCGCGACAAAAGCGACGACGCAGCGCGCCGGCTGCGTGAAGCCGAAGCGCTGATGAAGCTGTGCGAGCGCTATGGCACGCGGCTGCTGATCAACGACGACGCCGAACTGGCCGCGCGCCTGGGCGTCGGCGTGCACCTGGGCCAGACCGACGGCCCGCTGACCCCGGCCCGGGCCCTGCTCGGCCGCCAGGCGATCATCGGTTCCACCTGCCACGCCAGCCTCACGCTGGCCGCCCAGGCCGCCAAGGAAGGTGCCAGCTACGTGGCCTTCGGCCGCTTCTTCAACTCCGTGACCAAGCCCGGCGCGCCTGCCGCCAGTATCGAGCTGCTGGAGCAGGCTCGCGCCCAGGTCAAGCTGCCGATCGCGGTGATCGGCGGCATTACCCTCGACAACGCCGCCCCGCTGGTCGCCCATGGCGCCGACCTGCTGGCGGTGATCCACGGCCTGTTCGGTGCCGACAGCGCGCAGGAAGTTACCCGCCGCGCCCGCGCCTTCAACGCCTTGTTCGCATCCTGATTCGAGAGATTCCCATGTCCCGTTCCGAAGCCCTGTTCGCCCAAGCCCAGAAGCACATCCCCGGCGGCGTCAACTCGCCGGTCCGCGCTTTCAAGAGCGTTGGCGGTACGCCGCTGTTCTTCAAGCATGCCGAGGGCGCCTACGTCGTTGACGAGGACGACAAGCGCTATGTCGATTACGTCGGCTCCTGGGGCCCGATGATCCTCGGCCACGGCCACCCCGAGGTGCTGGAGTCGGTGCGCAGGCAGCTGCAGCACGGGCTGTCCTACGGTGCGCCAACGGCCATGGAAACCGAAATGGCCGACCTGGTCTGCTCGATCGTGCCGTCGATGGAAATGGTGCGCATGGTCAGCTCGGGCACCGAAGCCACCATGAGCGCCATCCGCCTGGCCCGTGGCTACACCGGCCGCGATGCCATCATCAAGTTCGAAGGCTGCTACCACGGTCACTCGGACAGCCTGCTGGTTAAAGCCGGCTCCGGCCT
This sequence comes from Pseudomonas sp. UBA6699, assembly GCF_002454615.1. Taxonomy (NCBI): domain Bacteria; kingdom Pseudomonadati; phylum Pseudomonadota; class Gammaproteobacteria; order Pseudomonadales; family Pseudomonadaceae; genus Pseudomonas; species Pseudomonas sp. UBA6699. The sequence continues at coordinate 30,523 of NZ_DKJF01000079.1, read as the reverse complement.
GCTGACCCAGGGCGTCCCCAGCTCGGCGGGCGTGCCAGCCGACTTCGCCAAGCACACCCTGACCCTGCCGTTCAACGACATCGCTGCCGTCGAGAAGACCCTGGCCGAAGTTGGCCAGACCGTGGCCTGCATCATTGTCGAGCCAGTGGCCGGCAACATGAACTGCGTGCCACCGGCCCCGGGCTTCCTTGAGGGGCTGCGCGAGCAGTGCGACAAGCATGGCGTGGTGCTGATCTTCGACGAAGTGATGACTGGCTTCCGCGTTTCCCTGGGTGGCGCCCAGGGCCATTACGGCATCACCCCGGACCTGTCCACCTTCGGCAAGATCGTCGGCGGCGGCATGCCGGTTGGCTGCTTCGGCGGCAAGCGTGAAATCATGGGCTGCATCGCCCCGCTGGGCCCGGTCTACCAGGCCGGCACGTTGTCGGGTAACCCGCTGGCCATGGCCGCCGGCCTGACCACCCTGAAGCTGATCAGCCGCCCCGGCTTCCACGCCGAGCTTACCGACTACACCAGCCGCATGCTCGACGGCCTGCAACAGCGCGCCGATGCCGCCGGGGTGCCGTTCGTCACCACCCAGGCCGGTGCCATGTTCGGCCTGTACTTCAGCGGTGCCGACGATATCGTCACCTTCGATGACGTGATGGCCAGCGATGCCGAGCGCTTCAAGCGCTTCTTCCACCTGATGCTCGACGGTGGCGTGTACCTGGCACCGAGCGCGTTCGAGGCAGGCTTCACCTCCATCGCCCATGGCGACAAGGAGTTGCAGATCACCCTGGATGCGGCTGAAAAGGCGTTTGCTGCCCTGAAGTGATGCTTTGCCTGTACCGGGATCTTCGCGGGCTCACCCGCAAAGAGGCCGGTACAGGCAACGATTATTCATGCACAATCAGCTGACTTCCCCAACCAAGCAGAAATTCGAGTAAAACTTTGTAAGGTTGGCGCTGCTTATCCCATAATGTGCCACCAGAGACATTGGCCGCAGCTTCGCAGAGGTAAGTCGATCCCCATGAACCGCACCGGCCGCGCCCTGACCCTGGGCTGCCTGTTGCTTCTTCAGCCCCTGCTGGCCCTGGCGGAGGGCGGTAACTCGTTGCTCATTCCGGCAACGGGGCGCTGCACCTTGAACGTTCAGCCTGAAGACCTGGCAAACGCCCTCAAGGCCTGCGAGCAGACCGCCAGCGCGGGGGACGCCCAGGCGCAGTTCGAACTGGGCGAGTACTACTACACGCAAACCCCCAAGAACCTGAACAAAGCCCTGGACTGGTTCCAGAAAGCCTCGCTGCAAGGCCAGGCCGATGCCCAGTATCGCCTGGGGTCCATGTTCTTCCATGGCGAAGGGGTCAAGGCCAACAATGTGCAGGCGTACATCCTGCTGAAAATGGCCGCGGTCAACGGTGCCGAAGACGCGCTGGACATGGCCGACGAAGTCACCGAGCAAATGCCTCGCGACGACCTGGAGCATGCCACCCAGGTGCTCGGCCAGATTTTCCGCAAATACCTGCTGGAACTGCAGAACGCCGAAGGGCGCACGCCGTTCTCACCGTTGCCCTGACCGCCAGTACGCCAGCATGGGTACACGCGCCTTGTGCAGGGCGAACATACCCTTGATCGTTTCAGTGCTTTCGCCACTGCCATTCAAGGGTTATTCTTGAGTTCAACTCCATTGCCGTCGAGCGGCTAAAAACGACCTTGAACGCACCCATAGAACCCCATCGTTTCATCCTCGAACCTTTCGAGGCCAACCGTTTCGCCAACTTGTGCGGCCAGTTCGACGAGCACCTGCGCCTGATCGAACAGCGCCTGGCCATCGAAATCCGCAACCGTGGCAATCAGTTCGAACTGATCGGCGAACCCAAGACAACCTCTGCGGCCGAACAGCTGCTGCGCCGTCTCTACCGTGAGACCAAGGCCACTGACCTGTCGCCGGAAACCGTGCACCTGTACCTGCAGGAGTCGGCCGTCGAGCACATCGACAACCCGGCCGTCAACGAAGTCAGCGTGTCGCTGCGCACCCGCAAGGGCAATATTCGCCCGCGCGGTCTGAACCAGCAGCGCTACGTCAAGGAAATCCTCGCCAACGACATCAACTTCGGCATCGGCCCGGCCGGTACCGGCAAGACGTATCTGGCAGTGGCCTGCGCCGTGGATGCACTGGAGCGCGAGCAGGTGCGCCGTATCCTGCTGGTACGCCCGGCGGTCGAGGCAGGCGAAAAGCTTGGCTTCCTGCCTGGCGACCTGGCGCAGAAGATCGACCCGTACCTGCGCCCGCTGTATGACGCCTTGTACGAAATGCTCGGCTTCGAGCACGTGGCCAAGCTGATCGAGCGCCAGGTCATCGAGATCGCCCCGCTGGCATACATGCGCGGCCGCACCCTGAACAACAGCTTCATCATCCTCGACGAAAGCCAGAACACCACGCTCGAGCAGATGAAGATGTTCCTGACCCGTATTGGCTTCGGCTCTACCGCGGTGATCACCGGCGACATCACCCAGGTCGACCTGCCTCGTGGCACCAAGTCGGGCCTGGCACACGTCATCGAAGTATTGCGGGACGTGCCGGGTATCAGTTTCACCCACTTCCAGCCCAAAGACGTGGTTCGTCATCCACTGGTGCAGCGTATCGTCGAAGCCTATGACCGCTTCGATGCCCGCCAGGCCAAGCCTGAGGCACCCGGCAAAGATGCTTGAACTCGACATTCAACGGGCCACCGATGCCGCTGCCCCGGGCGACGATGACTTCCGCCGTTGGTGTGAGCTGGCCTTGCGCCAGCGCAGCGCCGACTCGGAAATGACCATTCGCCTGGTCGACGAAGCCGAAGGCCGTGAGCTGAACCACACCTACCGGCACAGGGACTACGCGACCAACGTGCTGTCGTTCCCTGCCGATGTACCCGATGACCTGCTCGATATCCCACTACTGGGCGACCTGGTCATCTGCGGGGCGGTGGTGGAGCGCGAAGCGGCCGAACAAGGCAAGGCGCTGAACGCGCATTGGGCCCACCTGGTCATCCACGGCTGCCTGCACCTGCTTGGCTACGACCACATCGACGATGAGGAAGCCGAGGAGATGGAAGGCCTGGAACGAGAATTGCTGGCAGAACTGGGTCACCCCGACCCCTATGCCGATGATGAAACCGACACCCTCACATACTGATACACGAAGGATCACGAGAACCGCCATGAGCGAAGATCGATCGAGCAACGGGCAGAAGTCCTGGCTGGGTAAACTGACCCAGGCTTTTGCCCATGAGCCGAAAAACCGCCAGGAGCTGCTGGAGCTGCTGCGCGAAGCCCATCAGAACAAACTGCTGGACAGCGAGGCGCTGACCATTGTCGAAGGCGCCATCCAGGTCGCCGACCTGCAGGTGCGCGACATCATGGTCCCGCGCTCGCAGATGATCAGCATCAAGGCCAGCCAGTCGCCGCGCGAATTCCTGCCGGCGGTGATCGACGCCGCGCACTCGCGCTACCCGGTGATCGGCGAAAGCCACGACGATGTGCTCGGGATCCTGCTCGCCAAGGACCTGCTGCCGCTCATCCTCAAAGAGAACGGCGACAGCTTCAATATCAAGGACCTGCTGCGCCCGGCCACCTTCGTGCCCGAGTCCAAGCGCCTGAACGTGCTGTTGCGCGAGTTCCGTGCCAACCACAACCACATGGCCGTGGTCATCGACGAATATGGCGGCGTGGCCGGCCTGGTCACCATCGAGGATGTGCTGGAGCAGATCGTTGGCGATATCGAGGACGAGCACGATGTCGAGGAAGACAGCTACATCAAGCCGCTGCCCAGCGGTGACTTCCTGGTCAAGGCGCTGACCCCGATCGAAAACTTCAACGAGTTCTTCGACAGCGAGTTCTCCGATGACGAGTTCGACACCGTCGGCGGCCTGGTGATGAGTGCCTTTGGCCACCTGCCCAAGCGTAACGAAACCACCGAGATCGGCGCCTACAAGTTCCGTATTCTCAACGCCGACAGCCGGCGGATACACTTGCTGCGCCTGACCCCGATCAACCGTTAAGGACAAACATGCGTTGGATCACCCGCCCCGGCTGGCCCGGTAACCTGCTGGCCCTGGCGGCCGGCGCATCCACCCTCCTGGCCCTGGCACCGTTCGATATCTGGCCGCTGGCCTTGCTATCGATCGCCCTGCTCTACCTGGGCCTGCGCGAGCTCAGCCCGCGCCAGGCCATGTGGCGTGGCTGGTGGTTCGGGTTTGGCCTGTACGGCGCGGGCACCTGGTGGATCTACGTCAGCATGACCACCTACGGCGGCGCCTCGCCGTTGCTGGCGATCGTGCTGTTGTTGGCATTTTTTGCCGCCCTGGCATGGTTCTTCGCCCTGCCCACCTGGTTGTGGGCGCGCTGGTTGCGGCGCAACGAAGCGCCGCTGGCCGACGCCTTGTGTTTCGCCGCCCTGTGGCTGCTGCAGGAAGCTTTCCGCGGCTGGTTCCTGACCGGTTTTCCCTGGCTCTACGCCGGCTACAGCCAGCTCGACGGGCCGTTGGCAGGCCTTGCCCCGCTGGGTGGCGTATGGCTGGTTTCCTTCGCCCTGGCCCTCACTGCCGCCCTGCTGTGCAACCTGCACCGCCTGCGCGCGCGCCCTTCGTTCCTGGCCATTGCCGCGGTGCTGTTGCTGGCGCCCTGGGCCCTGGGCCTGGCACTCAAAGGCCATGCCTGGACCAAGCCGGCTGGCGACCCGCTGAAAGTGGCGGCCATACAGGGCAACGTCGAACAGGACCTGAAATGGGACCCGGCGCACATCGATGCACAACTGGCGCTGTACCGTGACCTGAGCTTCAGTTCCAAGCCAGTGGACCTGCTGGTGTGGCCCGAAACCGCGGTGCCGGTGCTCAAGGACCAGGCCCAGGGCTACATCGATGTGATGGGCCGCTTTGCCGCCGAACGGCATTCGGCGCTGATCACCGGCGTACCGGTGCGCGAAGAGGTGCATCACCAGCGCCGCTACTACAACGGTATCACGGTGGCCGGCGAAGGCGATGGCACCTACCTCAAGCAGAAACTGGTGCCGTTTGGCGAGTATGTGCCGCTGCAGGACATGCTGCGTGGCGCCATCGAGTTCTTCAACCTGCCCATGTCGGACTTTGCCCGCGGCCCGGAAGACCAGCCACTGCTGCAGGCCAAGGGTTACCAGATTGCCCCGTACATCTGCTACGAAGTGGTCTACCCGGAATTCGCTGCAGGGCTGGCGGCGCGTAGCGACCTGCTGCTGACCATCAGCAACGACACCTGGTTCGGCACCTCGATCGGCCCGCTGCAGCACCTGCAGATGGCGCAGATGCGTGCGTTGGAAGCCGGCCGCTGGATGATCCGCGCCACCAACAATGGTGTAACCGCGCTGATCGACCCGTTCGGCCGTATCACCACGCAGGTACCACAATTCCAGCAGGCGGTGATGTATGGCGAAGTGGTGCCGATGCAGCAGCTCACGCCTTACCTGCAATGGCGTTCGTGGCCGCTGGCGATTGTCTGCGTGCTGCTGCTGGGCTGGGCATTGCTGGCCGGGCGCATAGCCAAAACTGTCTAACCGGCATTACACGGTCCCTGTAGGAGCGGCCTTGCGTCGCGATGGGCTGCAAAGCAGCCCCGGCAATCTTGAGATAGAGCTGAGATCCGGGGCTGCTGCGCAGCCCGTCGCGACACAAGGCCGCTCCTACAAGAAACCGCGCAAACCTGAATTCAATAGAACACCCGGTACCCCACCAGCCCCACCACCTCATTAAGTAACTGCCCGCTCTGCCACATCGCCCGGCCTTCCGGCAGCAACCCGCCGAACGGCCGCGCATGCTCGCGCCCAAGGAACCCCACCGGCGCCGGCACCACCTCGAACCCCGCCTGTTCAAAGCTCCAGCGCGAGCGCTGCATGTGCCAGGCCTGGGTGACCACCACCACACGGCGAATCCCCAGCGGCTGCAGCACCTTGGCCGACAGCTGGGCGTTCTCCCAGGTCGTGCGGCTGGCCTCTTCGCGCCACCTCACCTCGACCGCAAAATCCTCACGCAGGTGATCGGCCATCAACCGCGCCTCACTCGGCGGCGTGCCATAGTGCAGCCCGCCACTGGTCAGCACCGGCAAACCGGAGGCCTTGGCCAGCCGCGCAGCAAACCGCATGCGCTCCAGCGCCGTGGCCGTGGGCTGGTCACTGCCGCCCCAGGCCGGGTCACCACGTTCACGGCCCGCGCCCAGCACCACGATGGCGTCTGCCCGCCCTGCCAGGCCCGCCCAGTCGCCCACTGCCAGTGGCGGCTCGGTCTCCAGCACGCGGGCCGTTTCCTGCACCACCAGGGCAAGCTCATCAGCCACAAGCCACCCAGCCCCACCCCAAAACACAGCGCCGCCAGCCGTGGCCGGCGCGCACGCCACCACCATGCGGCAAGCAGCAACAGGAACAAGATGCCCGGCGGCATCAGCCATTGCTTGATGAAAAATCGTATGGGCATCGGCCACACCTCCTTGGCAGGCGTGCAGCCTAAAAGGATCGGCACCGGTCAACAAGGTAGGGCCGGTGCCGATCGAAAGCTGTATGAATGATGAATGACCGTGGCGCGATGGCCTGCGCCGGGCGCCCTGAACGACTAGCGCTGGCGCAGCGTTCTGGAACTGGCCGCGGTGGCAGCGCGCTTCTGGTCCTTGAGCCAGATAATCTTGGCTGATGCCGGCTCCGCTTGTGGGTAACTGCCGACAGCAGCATTACGGCGCCCCGGAAGGGCTTCCAGGTAGGCCTTGATCACTTCGAACTCTGCGTGGCTGAGGCCACGCAACTCCAGCTCGGCTGGCATCTCGTCGCGCAATCGCACAGAGGTCCTGGCGCTTTCGAGTGCCAGGCCAAGCCGGTCGATCAGGCGCTCGTAAAGCTCCGGTCTGATTGCGGGTAGCTGCGTCTCTCCCATCCGTTCACCTCATTGAAGATAAGAATATCTCCCCCCACACCAGAGCTTAGCGTCGTTGCAAAAAGCAGCCGGGCGCAGCGACCAGCGGCCATTCGCAACGAAGGTTTCCCACGATACGCAGCGCTGCTGTATGCTACGGCGTTCACTCTAAATGACACCGGAGTGCCGGACGCAGCGAGGTTCCGCTGCCTGGAACAAGGTCTCTTCCCTCTCAGCAAAAAGTAGCCATGCACGAACAATACACGCCCCGTGATATCGAAGCCGCCGCCCAGAACTTCTGGGACGAGCAACAATCGTTCGCTGTTACCGAACAGCCAGGCAAGGACACCTACTACTGCCTGTCGATGTTCCCGTACCCGAGCGGCAAGCTACACATGGGCCACGTGCGCAACTACACCATCGGTGACGTGATTGCCCGCTACCAGCGCATGCTGGGCAAGAACGTGCTGCAGCCGATGGGCTGGGACGCTTTCGGCATGCCCGCGGAAAACGCGGCGATGAAGAACAACGTCGCCCCGGCCAAGTGGACGTACGAAAACATCGAGTACATGAAGACCCAGCTCAAGAGCCTGGGCCTGGCCATCGACTGGGCACGTGAAGTGACCACCTGCAAGCCTGACTACTACCGTTGGGAGCAGTGGCTGTTCACCCGCCTGTTCGAGAAAGGCATCATCTACCGCAAGAACGGGACCGTGAACTGGGACCCGGCAGACCAGACCGTACTGGCCAACGAGCAGGTCATCGACGGCCGCGGCTGGCGTTCCGGCGCGCTGATCGAAAAGCGCGAAATCCCGATGTACTACTTCCGCATCACCGACTACGCCGACGAGCTGCTGGAAAGCCTCGACGAACTGCCGGGCTGGCCTGAGCAGGTCAAGACCATGCAGCGCAACTGGATCGGCAAGTCACGCGGCATGGAAGTCCAGTTCCCCTACGACCAGGCCAGCATCGGCCACGCCGGCACGCTCAAGGTCTTCACCACCCGCCCCGACACGCTGATGGGTGCCACCTACGTCGCCGTCGCCGCCGAGCACCCGCTGGCCACCCAGGCTGCCCAGGGCAACCCGGCGCTGCAGGCGTTCATCGAAGAATGCAAGGCCGGCAGCGTTGCCGAAGCTGACATGGCCACCCAGGAGAAGAAGGGCATGGCCACTTCCCTGCTGGTGGAGCACCCGCTGACGGGCGAGAAGCTGCCGGTCTGGGTCGCCAACTACGTGCTCATGCACTACGGCGATGGCGCGGTAATGGCGGTGCCGGCTCACGACGAGCGCGACTTCGAGTTCGCCCGCAAGTACAACCTGCCGGTCAAGGCCGTAGTACGCACCAGTGCGGGCGATGAAGTCGGCAACGAGTGGCAGGACGCCTATGGCGAGCACGGCCAACTGATCAACTCCGCCGAGTTCGACGGCCTGGACTTTGCCGGCGCCTTCGACGCCATCGAAGCAGCCCTGATCCGCAAGGACCTGGGCAAATCGCGCACCCAGTTCCGCCTGCGCGACTGGGGTATCAGCCGCCAGCGCTACTGGGGCTGCCCGATCCCGATCATCCACTGCCCGTCCTGCGGCGACGTGCCCGTGCCAGAAGACCAGTTGCCGGTGACCCTGCCGGAGAACGTGGTGCCCGATGGTGCCGGCTCGCCACTGGCGCGCATGCCAGAATTCTACGAGTGCAGCTGCCCGAAATGCGGCGCTGCGGCCAAGCGCGAAACCGACACCATGGACACCTTCGTCGAGTCTTCCTGGTATTTCGCCCGCTACGCCTCGCCGAACTACGAAGGTGGCATGGTCGACCCGAAAGCAGCCAACCACTGGCTGCCGGTCGACCAGTACATCGGCGGTATCGAACACGCCATCCTGCACCTGCTGTATGCGCGCTTCTTCCACAAGCTGATGCGTGACGAAGGCCTGGTCACCTCGAACGAGCCGTTCAAGAACCTGCTGACCCAGGGTATGGTCGTGGCCGAAACCTACTACCGCGTTGCCAGCAACGGCGGCAAGGACTGGTTCAACCCGGCCGATGTCGAAATCGAACGCGATGCCAAGGCCAAGATCATTGGCGCACGCCTGAAGACCGACGGCCTGCCGGTGGAAATCGGCGGCACCGAGAAGATGTCCAAGTCGAAGAACAACGGCGTCGATCCCCAGTCGATGATCGACCAGTACGGCGCCGATACCTGCCGCCTGTTCATGATGTTCGCCTCGCCACCTGACGCGAGCCTGGAATGGTCCGACTCCGGCGTCGAAGGCGCCAGCCGCTTCCTGCGCCGCGTCTGGCGCCTGGCCCAGGCACACGTCGCCCAAGGCCTGCCGGGCAAGCTGGATGTCGCCGCCCTGGACGACGCACAGAAGGTCATTCGCCGCGCCATTCACGCCGCCATCAAGCAGGCCAGCACCGACGTCGGCCAGTTCCACAAATTCAACACCGCCATCGCCCAGGTGATGACCGTGATGAACGTGCTGGAAAAAGCCCCGCAAGCCACGGCGCAAGACCGTGCCTTGCTGCACGAAGGCCTGGAAGCCGTGACCCTGCTGCTGGCGCCGATCACCCCGCACATCTCCCACGAGCTGTGGAAGCAGTTGGGCCATGATCAGGCCGTGATCGACGCTGGCTGGCCAGCGGTCGACGAAGCCGCACTGGTGCAGGACACCGTCACCCTGGTGGTGCAGGTCAATGGCAAACTGCGTGGGCAGGTCGAAATGCCGGCCGCCGCCAGCCGCGAAGAAATCGAAGCCGCCGCGCGCAGCAACGAGAACGTCCTGCGCTTCATCGACGGCCTGGCCATTCGCAAGGTCATCGTGGTACCGGGCAAGCTGGTCAACATCGTCGCCAACTGATGGCAACGCCCGCCCGCAGCCACTGCGGGCGGGCGGAACAGGCCCACAAGGGAGCAACAACATGATCAAACGCAATTTGCTGGTAATTGGCCTGACGGTCATGCTCAGCGCCTGCGGTTTCCAGCTGCGCGGTACTGGCACCAACGAGCTGAGCATCAAGGAAATGGACGTCAGTGCGCGTGACGCGTACGGGCCTACCGTGACCGAACTGCGCCAGGTGCTCAAGAACAGCGGCGTCAATGTGCACACCGGTGCGCCGTACCGCCTGGTATTGACCAACGAACAGCAGCGCGAGCGCTCGGCCAGCTACAACAGCGGTAACCGCACTGCCGAGTACGAGCTGACCACCCAGCTCAACTACAGCATCCAGGGCTTGAACAACCTTGAACTGCTGAGTGACAAGCTGGAAGTGCGCAAGGTGTATGTGCGCGATGCCTCGAACATCACCGGTTCCGAGCAGGAAGCTGCCCGTTCCCGCCTGGAAATGCGCCGTGACCTGGTCAACGCCATGGTCGTGCGCCTGCAGCAACTGACCCCGGCCCAGCTGGACGAGCTGCAGCAAAAAGCCGATCAGCGTGCCCAGGCTGAAGCGGCCGCCCTTGAGGCCGCACGCCGCCAGCAGGCGGAAACGCCGCAGCAGTCGCCCCTGGAAGTACCGGGCAACTAAGCCCGTGCGGGGTGCCTTCGGGTACCCCGCCTACTGCCCATGAAGCTCGCCCCCGCCCAACTCAACAAGCACCTGCAAGGCGCCTTGGCCCCGGTCTACGTGGTCAGCGGTGACGACCCGCTGCTGTGCCAGGAAGCCGCCGACGCCATCCGCCAAGCTGCGCGCCAGCAAGGTTTCGACGAGCGCCAGGTCTTCAGTGCCGACGCCAACTTCGACTGGGGCACCCTGCTCCAAGCCGGTGCCAGCCTGTCCCTGTTCGCCCAGCGGCGCCTGCTGGAACTTCGCCTGCCCTCGGGCAAGCCGGGTGACAAGGGCGCTGCAGCGCTGATGGAATACTGCGCCAACCCCGCCGAAGACACCCTGCTGCTGGTCAGCCTGCCCAAGCTCGACGGCAGCGCGCAGAAGACCAAGTGGGGCAAGGCCTTGATCGAAGGTGCCCACTGCCAGTTCATCCAGATCTGGCCGGTGGATGCGCACCAGCTGCCGCAATGGATCAACCAGCGCCTGCAGCAGGCCGGCCTGTCGGCGCAGCGTGACGCTGTCGACCTGATTGCCGCGCGCGTAGAAGGCAACCTGCTGGCTGCCGCGCAGGAAATCGAAAAGCTCAAGCTGTTGGCCGAAGGCAACCAGATCACCGTCGAAACCGTGCAGTCGGCTGTCGCTGACAGCGCCCGGTTCGACGTTTTCGGGCTGGTAGACGCCATTCTCAACGGTGAAGCTGCACATGCCCTGCGCATGCTCGAAGGCTTGCGCGGTGAGGGGGTCGAGCCCCCGGTGGTTCTCTGGGCGCTGGCGCGTGAGCTGCGCCAGCTCGCCGGGCTGGCCCAGCAATTCAGCCAGGGCGTGCCGCTGGACAAGGCGTTCAGCCAGGCGCGCCCACCGGTCTGGGATAAGCGCCGGCCGTTGGTCAGCAAGGCCCTGCAGCGCCTCTCGGCGCAGCGCTGGGCGCAACTGCTCCAGGATGCCCAGCGTATCGATGCGCAAATCAAGGGCCAGGCCGAGGGCTCGCCGTGGACGGGCCTGGCGCGGTTGTCATTGTTGATGGCGGGTCAGCGCCTGGCGCTACCCCCTCTATAACGGTCACAGGCCCTATCGCTGGCAAGCCAGCTCCCACATGGAGTCCACAGGCCTTGAAGGTTGTGCTGAACCTGTGGGTGCTCCTGTGAACCATATACACAATCAATTGGCCCACATCGCCCCTGGGCCCTAAAGTGCGCCCCGAAACCCACCCACCACGGGAACCCCGCCATGAGCAAAAAGCCGAAAAAGCACGGCCCCAACAAGGCCAAGTCGATCATTGCCCAACCGCTGTTCCGCTGCCGCCAGGAACAACCGGAAAAAGGCAAAGGCAGCTACCGCCGCGAAGCCTTCCAATCGAGAGATTGGGAGGCTTCCTACTTTTTGGCGGCATGAAAGCATCGCGGGCGCAGGCATGATATGGTCAGCACCTGACCTGCAATTCTGGATCTGTGCATGCTCTTCCGTCTTTCTCCCCGTTGGGAAACCCGCCAGCTGATCGCGGCCTCCAGCTTCATCCTGCTGGTTGCCTGCGCGGAAAAACCTACCGCCGCCGACGCGCTGCCGCTGGCCCCTGCGCAACCTGCGCCCGTGGTAACCGTGCCCGGTGCAACGCCAGACGCCAGCACTGAAATCCAGCCTTTGCAAACCTTCGCCCAGTGGCAAGCGGGTTTCCGCGAACAAGCCCTGCAAGCGGGTATTTCGCCCAGCATCTTCGACCGCGCCTTCCTCGGGGTTACCCCCGACATGGACGTGATCAAGGCCGACCGCAGCCAGCCTGAGTTCAGCCGCCCGGTGTGGGAATACCTCGAAGGCGCGCTGTCCCCTTTGCGCGTGCGCAATGGCAAGCGGTTGCTGGATCAGAACGCCGAACTGCTGACCCGCATCGAGCAACGCTATGGCGTTGACCGCCAGGTGCTGGTGGCGGTGTGGGGCATGGAGAGCAATTTCGGCCAGTTCCAGGGCAACAAGTCGGTAATCCGCTCGCTGGCGACCCTGGCCTATGAAGGCCGTCGCCCGCAGTTCGCCCAGGACCAGCTGATCGCCGCCCTGCAGATCATCCAGCATGGCGACATCCAGCCTGAGGCCATGCGTGGCTCGTGGGCTGGCGCCATGGGCCAGACCCAGTTCATCCCGACCACCTACAACACCCATGCCGTGGACTTTGACGGCGACGGCCGCCGCGACATCTGGAACAGCACCCCCGATGCCCTGGCCTCGACCGCGCACTACCTGCAAAGCTCGGGCTGGAAGCGTGGCCAACCGTGGGGCTTCGAGGTGCAGGTACCGCCAGGCTTCGATTTCTGGCAGGCCGATGGCGCGTTGCGCAGGCCGGTGAGCGAGTGGCTGGCAATGGGTGTGAAGCTGCCAACCGGCACCCAATTGCCAGCGGGCAGCAACCAGCTGTCTGCCGCGTTGCTGTTGCCAGCAGGCGCGCGTGGCCCGGCGTTCCTGGTACTGGATAACTTCCGCGCCATCCTCAAGTACAACAACTCATCGTCCTATGCACTGGCGGTGAGCCTGCTGGCCGACCGCTTCAGCGGCTGGGGCTTCATTGCCGGCAGCTGGCCGAAGGAAGACTTGCCGCTGAGCCGCAGCGAACGCGTGGAGTTGCAGAACCTGCTTAACGGCCGTGGGTATGATGCGGGCAATGCCGATGGCATTATCGGCGCCAACACCCGCAAGGCCATACGCAATGCCCAGCAAGGGCTGGGGTGGCCGGCGGATGGTTACCCGACCCATAAGCTGCTTGAGAGCCTGCGTAGCCAGTGAGATAGCTGGGGGTTGCGGTACGTTGGTGTAACGCGATCCCTGTAGGAGCGGCCTTGTGTCGCGAAAGGGCTGCAAAGCAGCCCCGGCTATCTCAAGCCTTGAACACATCCTGCTCCAACACCAAGCTCTGCTGAACACTGTCCAGCCGTACCCGAGCCCCCAGCGGCAAGCACACATTCGGGTCACAGTGCCCACTGCGCCACCCCGCCAGCACCGGCACACCCAAGGGCCCGAAAGTTTCCTCCAGCAGTGGCGCCAACGCCGCCGTGGTAATCCCGGCAAAATCCCCTACCAGCACGCCTTTCACGCCCGCCAGCTTGCCCGCCAGGCGCAACTGCGTCAGTAGCCGGTCTACCCGGTACAGCGGCTCATTGACGTCTTCGATAAACAGGATGCAGCCCTCTGTATCCAGCTCGGCCACGGTGCCAAGCGTCGCGCCCAGCATCGACAGGTTGCCACCCAGCAAACGCCCGCTGGCAACCCCCGGCATCACCGTGCTCATGGCATAGCCCGCTGGGTGGGCAATCTGCTCCCCTGCGCGCACATGCCCACCCAGCTGGGCCAGCAAAGACGACTCGGTCGGCGCCAGCTTGCCGCCGAGCAAGTCGGCATTGAGCATCCCCCCATGGAACGTGATCAGCCCGGCATGCCGATAAAGGGCCGTATGCAGCGCCGTGATATCGCTGTAGCCAATCAGCGGCTTGGGGTTGCGCCGTATCAGCTGGAAATCCAGCTGGTCGAGCAGGCGCATGCTGCCGTAACCGCCGCGCATGCACAGGATGGCGCCGATGCCCGGGTCGGCAAAGGCATCGTGCAGGTCCTGCAGCCGCTGCTGGTCCGGGCCTGCCAGGTAACCCTGAGCCTGCAGGGCACCTGGGTAAATGCGGCAACGGTAGCCACGATCAGCGAACCACTGGTTGACCTTGTGCGTATCCAGCCGCGCCGAGCCCGCCGGCGCGATGATAGCGAAGCAGGTGTCCTGCAAGATCGCCTTGGGCAAATGTACGGGAAGGGTATCGACACAATTCATCATGCAGCTCCAGGCATCTTGTCGCTTGTAGCTTATGGCTTGTCGCCGGCAAAAAAAATGCCGATGCTGCCCTTTCGGCAAGCATCGGCATTTGTGTTTCAGCCAGGCTCAGAGCTTGATCTTGGCTTCGTGCGCCTGCTGGTCGGCATGGTACGAAGAGCGCACCAGCGGGCCGGAAGCCACGTTCTTGAAGCCCATCTTGTAGCCTTCCTCGGCGAACCAGGCAAAGGTGTCGGGGTGCACGAAACGCTGCACCGGCAAGTGGCTGCGCGACGGTTGCAGGTACTGACCGAGGGTAAGCATGTCGATGTCATGCTCGCGCATGCGGTGCATCACTTCGATCACTTCTTCGTCGGTTTCACCCAGGCCCAGCATCAGGCCCGACTTGGTGGGTACATGCGGCACCAACTGCTTGAACTTCTGCAACAGGTCCAGCGACCAGTCGTAGTCAGAGCCCGGGCGCGCGGCCTTGTACAGGCGCGGCACGGTTTCGAGGTTGTGGTTGAACACATCCGGCGGCTCTTGCGCAGTGATTTCCAGTGCCACGTCCATACGCCCGCGGTAGTCCGGCACCAGGGTTTCCAGTTGCACGCCTGGCGACAGCGCGCGGATTTCGCGGATGCAGTCGGCAAAGTGCTGGGCACCACCGTCACGCAGGTCGTCGCGGTCTACCGAAGTGATCACCACGTACTTCAGGCGCAGGTCAGCGATGGCGACCGCCAGGTTTTTCGGCTCGTCCAGGTCCAGCGGCTTCGGCCGGCCGTGGCCTACGTCGCAGAACGGGCAACGACGGGTGCAGATGTCACCCATGATCATGAAGGTGGCGGTGCCGCCCGAGAAGCACTCACCCAGGTTCGGGCAGGAAGCTTCCTCGCACACGCTGTGCAGCTTGTGCTTGCGCAGCAGTTGCTTGATGCGGTCGACCTCCGGCGAGACTGGGATACGCACGCGAATCCAGTCGGGCTTTTTCGGCAACTCGTCGGTCGGGATGATTTTCACCGGGATGCGCGCCACCTTCTCGGCGCCACGCAGCTTGACCCCGGCTTCCACCTTCTTCGGCGCTGGGCGCGGGGTGGCATCCTGGGTAGGTGTCAGGTTGGGCACGGCTTCTTGCACAGTTGTCATATTCAGTCGATTCCGCCCGTGAGGGTCGTCTGCTCAGCGTAGTCGAGGTGCTTGACCAGCTGTCCGCGCAGCCTTGTCCTGACCTCGTCGAGTTCGATCGGGCCTGCCAGGTCACGTAGCTGGGTCATCGCCAGCCCCGCATAACCGCAGGGGTTGATTCGGCGGAATGGCGCAAGGTCCATGTCCACGTTCAGGGCAAGGCCGTGAAACGAACGGCCGTTGCGAATTCGCAGGCCGAGGGAGGCGATTTTCGCTCCATCGACATAGACGCCCGGCGCATCGGGCTTGGCTGAAGCCTGCACGCCATAGCTGGCCAGCAGGTCGATGAGGGTCTGCTCGATACGGCTGACCAGCTCACGTACACCAAAACCCAGCCGGCGTACATCCAGCAACAGGTAGGCCACCAACTGCCCGGGGCCATGGTAGGTCACCTGGCCGCCGCGGTCGGTCTGCACCACCGGGATGTCGCCCGGCACCAGCAGGTGCTCGGCCTTGCCGGCCTGGCCCTGGGTAAAGACCGCAGGGTGCTCGACCAGCCAGATTTCATCCTGGCTGGCCGGGCTGCGCTGCTCGGTGAAGCGCCGCATGGCCTCCAGCACCGGTTGGTAGGGCTGCAGGCCAAGCTCGCGAAAACCGAGGCAGGCGGGCATCAGAGCACCATTTTCACGATACCGGTAGCGCGCAGGGCGCTGTTGATATCGTGCAGCTGGTTCTCGCTTTCGGCAACGATGTGCAGTTGCACGGTGGTGTACTTGCCTTCCTTGCTCTGGCGTTCGGCCAGGGTGGAAAGGTCGACTTTGGCGTGCTTGCTGAGAATCTCGATAACCGTGTCCTTGAAGCCGACAACGGTGTCACCGATGACTTTGATCGGGTAATCGGCGCAAGGGAATTCGATCTTGTGCGACTTGACGTCTGGTTCGCTCATGGCGGAAACGGCCTCGTAAGCCGTGGCAACAACACCCCCGCGTGATGCGCGGGGGTGTGCAGGTCACGTATCAGTTGAACAACCCGTAGAAGAATAGACGGATGCTATCCCACATACGGCGGAAGAAACCACCTTCCTCGACGCCATCGAGGGCGATCAGGTCGGCGCTGTGAACCACTTTCTCGTCCAGTTTGACTTCCACTTTGCCGATCACGTCACCTTTGGCGATTGGCGCGGTGAGCTGCGGGTTCATGGTCATCGTGGCGACCAGGCGCTTGAGCTGGCCTTTAGGCATGGTCATGGTCAGGTCGTCGGCCAGGCCGGCCTTGACTTGGCCAGTGGCGCCCTTCCACACCGGCGCCTGGGTCAGCTCGGTGCCCTTCTGGTAGAAGGTCTGGGTTTCGAAGAAGCGGAAGCCGTAGGTCAGCAGCTTCTGGGTTTCGGCAGCACGCGCTTGTTCGCTGTTGGTGCCGAACACCACCGCGATCAGGCGCTGGCCATCGCGTACCGCCGAAGCCACCATGCAGTAGCCTGCTTCTTCGGTGTGGCCGGTTTTCAGGCCGTCGACGGTCTTGTCGCGCCACAGCAGCAGGTTGCGGTTAGGCTGCTTGATGTTGTTCCAGAAGAACTCTTTCTGCGAATAGATGGCGTAGTGCGCCGGGTCGACGTTGATGATCGCCCGGGCCAGTACCGCCATGTCATGGGCCGACGAGTAGTGGTCTGGGTTCGGCAGGCCAGTCGGGTTCAAGAAGTGGCTGTTGGTCATGCCCAGGTCGGCCGCGGTCTTGTTCATCATGTCGGCGAAGGCATCTTCGCTGCCGGCGATGTGCTCGGACAGGGCGACCGAGGCATCGTTGCCGGACTGGATGATGATGCCGTGCAGCAAGTCGCTGACGGTGACCTGGCTGCCAACCTTGATGAACATGCGCGAACCGCCGGTACGCCAGGCGTTTTCACTGACGGTAACCGGGTCGTTCTCGCCGATCTGGCCACGGCGGATGTCCAGGGTGGCGATGTAGGCGGTCATCAGCTTGGTCAGGCTGGCTGGCGGCAGGCGCTCGTCACCGTTGTTTTCGACCAGCACGTTGCCGCTGGACGCGTCCATGAGTACGTAGGACTTGGCTGCCAGTTGCGGTGGTGCCGGTGTCATCTGCTCGGCCGCGAAGGCGGCAGGCGTGATCAGCAGCAGTACAGGCAGGCAAAGTCGTTTGGCAAGGTTGGTGATGTTCATCCGTCTCTCGAAAATCGCTAATGGTCTGATGTTCCCTGGGCAACATCATGCGCCCAGCGCCAGTCAGTCTAGTTTTATGGCCAGAGGCCTGGCCCGCTACAGTGCGGCTTTATGTCGCTGCGGGCAAAAGCCGACATTGTACATGGCCGAGCCCGGCAGTTCATGACAAAACCGACAGCAAGAGTTTCAAGCTGCAAGCCGAAAGACAAAGCGGGTGGGCGCAGGGTCTTCTTGCAGCTTGCAGCTTGCAGCCGGTTGCTTGTAGCTGAGCTCAGTCTGTGACCAGCTTGGCCTGCCCCAAGTTCGCCAGGCGGATGCTGTCCTGGGCTTGCTGGATCTCGCCCTGGCTGCCGATCGGCCCCAGCCGCACGCGGTGCAGGGTCTGCTGGTTACGCACGATCGAGCTGATGAACACCGGCGCGCTGACCATGGTGCTGAGCTTGGAGCGCAGCAATTCGGCGGCATCCGGGTTGGCGAAGGCACCCACCTGCAGGAAGCTGCCGCCATTGCCACCCGGGACGTTGTTGCCCCCTACCTGTACCGGCACTACCGGCGCCGCGTGCTGCTGCGGCGGCGGCGTCCATTGCTCGACCCGCCCGGTCGTGGCCGGCACCGCCTGGGTCTGGGCCACCTGGGGCTCCTTCAGCACCATCGGTGGCGTCTGGCCACGCTGGGCCCACCATTGTTGCGGGTCGATGCCCTCGACACGCACGTGTGCGGTGCCGATTTCGGCATAGCCGAGCTTTTTCGCTGCGGCATAGGACAGGTCGATGATGCGGTCGGAATAGAACGGGCCACGGTCATTGACCCGCAGAATCACGCTACGGCCGTTGGCCAGGTTGGTCACGCGCACATAGGCCGGCAGCGGCAAGGTCTTGTGCGCGGCACTCATGCCGTACAGGTCGTACAGCTCACCATTGGCGGTGTTCTGCCCGTGAAACTTGGTGCCGTACCAGGACGCGGTACCCTCGGCGCGGTAGTTGCGCGAGTCCTGCATGGGGTAGTAGGTCTTGCCCAGCACCGTGTAGGGGTTGGCCTTGTAGTTACCGGTGTGCACGGTCGGCGTGGCGTCGGGGATCTTGTTCACATCCACGTCCCACCACGGCGCGCCATCCTTGTGTGCCCGGTTGATATCCAGGCCCGGCTGGCTGCGTACCACGTTGCCGCTGCTTTTTTGCGGGGCCGGGCGGTTGGAAGAGCAACTGGCCAGCACCAGGCCAACGGCGAGGCAGGTGAGCAGCTTGAAAGAGTGTGCAGAGATGATTGCGCGCATTACTTGACGCCCCGTACTTGAACCAGCTGTTCCGCGAGCTGATGCACCGCCATGGCATACATCACGCTGCGGTTGTAGCGAGTGATCGCGTAGAAGTTCTTCAGCCCCATCCAGTACTCGGGGCCATTGTCGCCTTCGAGCCGGAAGGCCGTAACCGGCAGATCATCGCGCAGCGAATCATGAACCGACCAGCCAAGCGCGCGCAACTCCCCCGCGGTCTTGACCGGCTCGATACCGGTGGTCAGGCCTTCGTCGGCGCGCGCACCTTCTACCCAGGCGCGGCTGACCACGCCTTCGCCGGCTACCCAGCCGTGGCGCTTGAAGTAGTTGGCCACGCTGCCAATGGCATCGTCCGGGTTGTTCCAGATGTTGATGTGGCCGTCACCGTCGAAGTCCACCGCGTAGTTGCGAAAACTGCTCGGCATGAACTGTGGAAGGCCCATGGCACCGGCGTAGGAGCCTTTGAGGGTCAACGGGTCCAGCTGCTCGTCGCGCGCCAGCAGCAGGAACTCGCGCAGCTCCTTGCGGAAGAACTCGGCGCGCGGCGGGTAGTCGAAGCCCAGCGTCGACAGGGCATCGATCACCCGGTAGTTGCCGGTGTTGCGGCCGAAGAAGGTTTCGACCCCAATGATCGCGACGATGTATTGCGCGGGTACCCCGTATTCCTGCTCGGCGCGCGCCAGCACCGCCTCGTGCTGGCGCCAGAAATCCACCCCACGGGCAATGCGCGCATCGGTGATGAACATCGGCCGGTAGTCTTTCCACGGCTTTACCCGCTCGGCAGGGCGCGAGATGGCATCCAGAATCGACTGCTTGCGCTGCACCTCACGGAACACCCCCATCAGCTGCTCCGGGGCAAAACCGTAGTCTCGGCTCATTTCGCCCACCAGCTCGGCCACCTGTGGCGAACCCTCATAGTCGCCGGCATGGGCCAGCTGTACAGCGCCGAACAGGCCCACCGCGCCGACCCACGGCGCACAACGGGCAGCCCAGTTACGCACTGCTTGCATCAAATTGTTCACCTTTTTCAAACCTGTGCGATCCATTTTCGGTGCGTATGGATCGACATGAGAACGCCAAACGCTGACAGCAGCGTTACCAAGGATGTTCCGCCATAGCTGATAAAGGGCAGCGGCACGCCCACTACGGGCAGCAGGCCGCTGACCATGCCGATATTGACGAATACGTAGACAAAGAAGGTCATGGTCAGGCTACCCGCCAGCAGCTTGCCGAACAGGGTCTGGGCCTGGGCGGTAATCATCAGGCCACGGCCGATCAGCAGCAGGTAGACGATCAGCAGCAGGCAGATACCGACCAGGCCGAACTCCTCGCCGAGCACGGCGATGATGAAGTCGGTATGGCTTTCCGGAAGGAAGTCCAGGTGCGACTGGGTGCCGAGCAGCCAGCCTTTGCCGAACACCCCGCCCGAACCGATTGCCGCCTTGGACTGGATGATGTTCCAGCCGGTGCCCAGCGGGTCGCTTTCCGGGTCGAGGAAGGTCAGTACCCGCTGCTTCTGGTAGTCGTGCATGACAAAGAACCACATCGCCACCGCCACCGGCACCGCCGCTGCCAGTACGCTGAGGATCCAGCGCCAGCGCAGGCCACCCATGAACAGCACGAAGGCGCCCGATGCCAGGATCAGCAGTGCGGTGCCCAGGTCGGGCTGGCGCACGATCAGAATGAATGGCACGCCGATCAGCACCAGGCTGATGGCCACGTGCTTCAGGTGCGGCGGCAAGGTGCGCTTGGACAGGTACCAGGCAATGGTCGCCGGCATGATGATCTTCATGAATTCCGAGGGCTGGAAGCGGATCACCCCCGGGATGTTGATCCAGCGCGTGGCGCCCATGGCGTTATGGCCCATCACGTCCACCACCACCAGCAGCAGCACCCCGGTGAGGTAGGCCAGCGGCACCCAGCGGGCCATGAAGCGCGGCTCCAGCTGGGCGATGACGAACATCGACACCAGACCGATGCCGAACGAGGTCGCCTGCTTGAGCAGCAGGTCCCAGTTCTTGCCGCTGGCCGAATACAGCACGAACAGGCTGCCGGCGGCGAGGGTCAGTAGAATGATCAGCAAAGGGCCGTCGACATGAATGCGCTGCAGGAAGCTGGCGCGCCGACGCATCACATCCTCACTAGAGAGCATGCGATCGAAATTGTTCATCACAGGGCTGATTCCTGGGTAGCGGTAGCAGGCGCGAACTCGGGCTTGAGACGGCCATTTTCGTCGAGCAGCCAGGCGTCCATGATCTGGCGGACCACCGGTGCCGCAACACCCGAACCGGACTCGCCGTTCTCGACCATCACCGACACCACGATCTGCGGGGCTTCGGCCGGAGCGAAGGCAACGAACAGGGCGTGGTCACGGTGGCGCTCCTGGAGTTTGTTACGGTCGTACTTTTCACCCTGCTTGATCGCCACCACCTGGGCGGTACCGCTCTTGCCGGCGATGCGGTATTGGGCACCGAGGGCGGCCTTGCGTGCGGTACCGCGGGCGTTGTGCATCACCTGCTCCATGCCATGGGTGACCTTGGCCCAGTCCGACTTGTCCCGCAGCACGATGTTCGCCATGGGGTTTTCGTCCACCGGCGGCTGGCCTTCGATGGTCTTGGCCAGGTGCGGGCGGTTCCATACGCCCTTGTTGGCGATCAGCGCAGTGGCCTGGGCCAGTTGCAACGGCGTCGCCTGCATGTAGCCCTGGCCAATGCCAAGAATCAGGGTTTCACCCGGGAACCAGGCCTGGCGGCGGGTGGCGCGCTTCCATTCCCGCGATGGCATCAGCCCGGCAGATTCCTCGAACATGTCCAGGGATACCCGCTGGCCGATGCCGAACTTGTTCATGTAACTGGACAGCCGGTCGATGCCCATCTTGTGGGCAAGGTCGTAGAAGTAGGTGTCGTTGGAGCGCATGATCGCGGTGTCCAGGTCGACCCAGCCATCACCCGAGCGGTTCCAGTTACGGTATTTGTGGTCGTAGTTGGGCAGTTGGTAGTAGCCAGGGTCGAATACCCGGCTACTGGCGTTGACCACACCGCTGTCCAGGCCGGCAATCGCCACCGCCGGCTTGATGGTGGAGCCCGGCGGGTACAAGCCGCGCAACACGCGGTTGAACAGCGGCCGGTCGATCGAATCACGCAACTCGGCATACGCCTTGAAGCTGATGCCGGTGACGAACAGGTTGGGATCGAAGCTTGGCTGGCTGACCATGGCCAGAACCTCGCCAGTGCGCGGGTCCAGCGCCACCACGGCGCCCCGGCGGCCACCCAGGGCGGCCTCGGCGGCTTCCTGCAGCTTGATGTCCAGGCTCAGCACGATGTCCTTGCCCGGCTTGGGGTCGGTGCGCTTGAGCACCCGCAGCACGCGGCCGCGGGCGTTGGTCTCGACTTCCTCGTAACCGACCTGGCCGTGCAGTGCATCCTCATAGAAGCGCTCGATGCCGGTCTTGCCGATATGGTGGGTACCGCTGTAGTTCACCGGGTCGAGGGTTTTCAGCTCTTTCTCGTTGATCCGCCCCACGTAACCCACCGAATGGGCGAAGTGCGCCCCCTGCGGGTAATGCCGCACCAGCTGCGCGACCACCTCCACACCCGGCAGGCGGAACTGGTTGACCGCCACCCGGGCAATCTGTTCTTCGTTGAGCTCGAACAGGATCGGCACCGGCTCGAACGGCCGGCGGCCCTGGCGCATGCGCTTCTCGAACAGGGCGCGGTCGTCTTCGGTCAATTCCAGCACTTCGACGATGGTGTCCAGTACTTCCTGCCAGTTACCCGCGCGTTCGCGGGTCATCGACAGGCTGAAACTGGGCCGGTTGTCGGCCACGATCACGCCGTTACGGTCGAAGATCAACCCGCGGGTCGGCGGGATCGGCTGCACATGCACCCGGTTGTTCTCCGACAGCGTGGAGTGGTAGTCGTACTGGATGATCTGCAGGTAGTACAGCCGCGCGATCAGCACGCACACCAGCAGCACCACCGCGATTGCGCCGACCACGACGCGGTTACGCACCAGGCGGGCGTCTTTCTCGTGGTCCTTGAGACGGATCGGCTGCGACATCGGACGGCTTACAGGCTCATTTGTGGTAAGGGTGCCCGGACAACACGGTCCAGGCGCGGTAGATCTGCTCGCCGATGAGTATCCTTACCAACGGGTGTGGCAGGGTCAGCGGCGACAGCGACCAGCGTTGCTCGGCGCGCGCGCAAACCTCAGGCGCCAGGCCCTCCGGGCCGCCCACCATCAAATTGACCGTGCGCGCGTCCAGCCGCCAGCGATCCAGCTCGCCCGCCAGTTGCTCGGTACTCCAGGGCTTGCCATGGACCTCCAGGGTAACGATGCGTTCCCCGGGCTGCACCTTGCTCAGCATGGCCTCGCCCTCCTGACGGATCAGGCGGGCGACGTCGGCATTCTTGCCACGGGTGTTCAGCGGAATTTCCACCAGCTCCAGCGACAGCTCGGTGGGCAGGCGCTTGGCATATTCATGCCAGCCTTCCTCGACCCACTTCGGCATGCGCGAGCCGACCGCAATCAGGCGCAAACGCACGGCGCTGCCCTTATTCGCGGTCTTTGAGCTTGTCGGAATACTCGTGGGCATGGTCCGGGCTGTGGTGCTTGCCATCCGCAGCACGGCTTTGCTCGGCGCCTTGCCACAGGCGCTCCAGGTCGTAGAACTGGCGCGCAGCGGCGGTCATCATGTGCACGATGACGTCGTTCAGGTCCAGCAGCACCCAATCGCTGTCGCCCTTGCCTTCTTCGCCCAGAGGCTGTGCGCCCTTGGCCTTGACGGCTTCACGGACCTTTTCGGCCATGGCGTTGATCTGGCGGTTGGAGGTACCGGTGGCAATGATCATGTAATCGGTCAGGCTGTGCTTCTCGCGCACGTCGATGACCTGGATGTCCTGGGCCTTCACGTCTTCCAGCGCGGCCTTGGTCACTGCGACCAGTTCTTCGCCGTAAATTTTCTGCTTGGTCATATAAAACTCGTTCAACTCGTTGGATGAGGCGCCAGGGGCGCCGTCAGTTGGGCGCACGATACAGTTCGTGCGCCTCGATATAGGCCAGTACGGCGTCCGGCACCAGGAACCTCACCGATTTGCCGCTGGCCAGCAGCTGTCGGATCTGTGTAGCCGACACCGCAAGCGGTGTCTGCCAGACGAACGAAATATTTCCCGCCGGGCCGGACATGGCGGTGGGATCGCTCTCCGAGCGCGCAGCCAGCAGGTTGCGCAGCTCGTCAGGGGGTTCTACGTCGGCATCCGGGCGTTGCAGCACCAGAATGTGACAGTGTTGCAGCAATTCTTCCCAGCGGTGCCAGTTGGGCAAGCCACAGAAGGCATCCCAGCCCAGCACCAGGAACAACTGGTCGCTACCGGCCAGTTCGGCACGGACCGACTCCAGCGTGTCGATGGTGTACGACGGCTTGTCACGCTCGAGCTCACGGGCGTCGACGCTCAGGCAGGCCACCCCCTGTACTGCTTCGCGCACCATGGCCAGGCGGTCTTGCGCGGCCACCTGCGGGGTATCGCGGTGCGGCGGCCGGGCATTGGGCAGCAGGCGCAGTTCGTCCAGCCCCATGAACTCGGCCACTTCCAGCGCGCTGCGCAGGTGGCCGATGTGCACCGGATCGAACGTTCCGCCGAGAATGCCGATGCGCCGGACTGCCTGGGCCTTGCTCAACTCAGCAGGACCCCTGACCGCGCAACTGGCCGTCACCGATGACGACGTATTTTTCGCAGGTCAGCCCCTCCAGGCCGACGGGGCCGCGGGCATGCAGCTTGTCGGTGGAAATGCCGATTTCCGCGCCCAGCCCGTACTCGAAACCATCGGCGAAACAGGTTGGGGTGTTGAGCATGACCGATGCCGAATCGACCTCCGCCATGAACTGGCGGGCTTCGCCCTGGTGTTCGCTGATGATCGAGTCGGTGTGGTGCGAGCCATAGTGATTGATGTGCTCGATAGCCTGGTCCAGGCCGTCGACCACGCGAATTGCCAGGATCGCGTCCAGGTACTCGGTGTGCCAGTCGTCTTCGGTCGCCGGTTTGGCGTCGATGAGTGCCTGGGTGCGCTCGCAACCCCGCAGTTCCACGCCTTTGTCCCGGAAGCGGCGGGCCATTTCCGGCAGGAAGCGCTCGGCCACCTGCTGGTCGACCAGCAGCGTTTCCATGGCCCCGCAAATGCCGTAGCGGTATGTCTTGGCGTTGAATGCCACATTCCAGGCCTTGTCCAGGTCGGCATGTTGGCTGACATAGATGTGGCAGATACCGTCCAGGTGCTTGATCACCGGCACGCGGGCATCGCGGCTGATGCGCTCGATGAGGCCACGGCCACCCCGTGGGACGATGACATCGACGAACGCAGGCATGCTGATCAGCGCGCCCACGGCCTCGCGGTCGGTGGTTTCGACCACCTGGACAACCGCGGCCGGCAAGTCGGCGGCAGCCAGGCCACGCTGGATGCAGGTGGCGATGGCGCGGTTGGAATGAATGGCTTCGGAGCCCCCACGCAGGATGGTGGCGTTACCCGACTTCAGGCACAGGCTGGCGGCATCGATGGTCACGTTGGGGCGCGACTCGTAGATGATCCCGATCACCCCCAGCGGCGTACGCATCTTGCCGACCTGGATGCCCGATGGGCGGTAGCTCATGTCCCGGATGGCGCCCACCGGGTCCGGCAGGCTGGCCACCTGGCGCAGGCCGGTGATCATGCCGTCGATACGCGCCGGGGTCAGCGCCAGGCGGTCCAGCAGCGCAGGCTCTAGGCCATTGGCACGGCCGGCGGCCAGGTCCAGTTCGTTGGCAGCGGTAAGCTCGGCGCGGGCAGCATCCAGCGCATCGGCGGCGGCCAACAGGGCGCGGTTCTTCTGCGCAGTGCTGGCACGGCCGATGACCCGGGACGCCTCGCGGGCAGCGCGACCCAGGCGGGTCATATAGTCAAGAACGGACTCGGTCATGGGTTCGGTGTCTTGGGAAGGGGAAATCGGCTGATTATAACTGCCGCGCAGGTATACGCCCAGCGGTGGGTGGCGGATGGTCGAAAATGGCCTGGGCAATATGCAGGAAAGATGTAACCGCTCTTATCGAAATTTCACTCTCCTGCTGGGGCCCTTTCGCGGGCGCGCCCGCCCCCACAGGGATTT
Organism: Pseudomonas sp. UBA6699; assembly: GCF_002454615.1. Classification (NCBI taxonomy): domain Bacteria; kingdom Pseudomonadati; phylum Pseudomonadota; class Gammaproteobacteria; order Pseudomonadales; family Pseudomonadaceae; genus Pseudomonas; species Pseudomonas sp. UBA6699. The sequence continues at coordinate 4,602 of NZ_DKJF01000079.1, read as the reverse complement.
CACAAGGCCTTGGGCCATGCAGTACCTGTGGGAGCGGGCATGCCCGCGAAAGGGCCGGCCCCGCCAACACCACACTCGATTCAGCCTCGATTAAGCCATTCATTGCTATTATCCGGCGTCCCCAGATCGCGAACAGCCCGCATGCCAGCCCTGCCCGACAGCTTTTTCGACCGCGACGCCCAAACCCTGGCCAAAGCCCTGCTTGGCAAGGTCATCCGCCATCGCCAGGGCGACCTGTGGCTGGCGGCGCGCATCATCGAAACCGAGGCCTACTACCTCACCGACAAAGGCAGCCATGCCTCACTCGGCTACACCGAGAAGCGCAAGGCGCTGTTCCTCGATGGCGGGCATATCTACATGTACTACGCACGCGGCGGCGACTCGCTGAACTTCAGCGCCCACGGCCCTGGCAACGCAGTGCTCATCAAGTCCGCCTATCCTTGGCAGGACGCCCGCTCGGGCCCCAACAGCCTGGCCCAGATGCAACTGAACAACCCCGATGCCAGTGGCAAGCTGCGCCCGCCGGAACGCCTGTGCGCCGGGCAAACGCTGCTGTGCCGCGCCCTGGGCTTGAAAGTGCCACAGTGGGACGCCCGGCGCTTCGACGCCGAGCGCCTGTATGTGGAGGATTGTGGCAGCCCCGTGCCGAAGGTGATCCAGGCCACCCGCCTGGGCATCCCGCACGGGCGCGACGAGCACCTGCCGTACCGCTTCGTCGATGCCGAGTACGCGCGTTTCTGCACGCGGAACCCCTTGCGCCGCGGCCAAGTCGAAGGTCGCGATTTCTTCATTCTCGAACAAGGAAGCTGACCATGGGCCAATGGCTCGACAGCCTGACCGGCTGGCTCAGCGCCAACCCCCAGTGGCTTGGCGTGGCGATTTTCCTGGTGGCCTGCGTCGAATGCCTGGCCATCGCCGGCATCATCGTGCCGGGTACGGTGCTGCTGTTCGCCGTGGCGGTACTGGCCGGTAGCGGCACCTTCAGCCTGGGCGAGACCTTGCTGCTGGGTTTTCTCGGCGGGCTGCTGGGCGACGCCCTGTCGTACACGGTGGGCAAGTACTTCCACCAGAACATCCGCCGGCTGCCATTGCTGCGCCATCACCCGGAATGGATCGGCAGCGCCGAAACCTACTTCCAGCGCTACGGCATCGCCAGCCTGCTGGTCGGCCGCTTCATCGGCCCGCTGCGCCCCATGCTGCCGATGGTCGCCGGCATGTTCGACATGCCGCTGCCACGCTTCATCGCCGTCAGCCTGGTGGCCGGCGCGGGTTGGTCAGTGGCCTACCTGCTGCCTGGCTGGGCCACGGGGGCTGCCATGCGCCTACCCTTGCCAGAGGGCTTCTGGCTGGACGCCGGCATCCTCGCCGGCGGCCTGGCCGTGTTGATCGGCCTGAGCCTGAACAGCAGCATTCGCGATCAACGCCACGGCACCCGGCTGGTTGCCGGCTTGAGCCTGATCGCCCTGGCCGGCATTTTTCTGGGCTGGCCATACTTGCATGAATTCGACCAAGGCGTGATGACCCTGGTGCAGGAGCACCGCAGCCAGGCCATCGATGGCACCGTGGTCTTGGTCACCCGCCTGGGCGACTTCAGAACCCAGCTGTTCCTGGGCGGCTTGCTGACCGGCCTGTTGCTGCTGGCCCGGCAATGGCGTCACGCCGTGTTCGCCGGCGGCGCGCTGATGGGCACGGCAATCGCCAATGGCACCCTCAAATGGCTGTTTGCCCGTGCCCGGCCCGAGGTACTGAGCGACCCGCTGACCAGCTACAGCATGCCCAGCGGGCACAGCTCGGCATCGTTTGCCTTCTTCCTGGTGATGGCGGTGCTGGCCGGGCGCGGTCAGCCGCCGCGGATGCGCCTGACCTGGGTGATGCTGGGCTGCATTCCGGCGCTGGCGATTGCCCTGTCGCGGGTCTACCTGGGTGCTCACTGGCCCACCGATATCCTCGCCGGGGCCCTGCTGGCCTGCTGCGTGTGCGCCTTCAGCCTGACCCTGGTGCAGTACCGCCAGCCGCTGCCGGCCTTGCCGCAGCGGGTATGGTGGCTGGTGTTGCCGGCTTGCGTGGCGCTGCTGGCCTTTTTTGCCATGCACGCACTGCCGCAGGCGTTGGCCAGGTATCACTATTGATGTTGCCGGCCTGTTGGTGGGGCAAGCCGCTACTATACAGGCTCCGCTACCAACAGGCCGGCGCAGGCAACTCTCACCTCAGGCAAACAGCTCGCCCTGAATCCGCTCCAGCAATTTCTGGATCTCGCCCAGCCGCTGCTGCGGCGAGTCGAGGCTCAGCAGGTCCAGCTTGTCTTCTTCCATGAACGGCAGCAGGTAAGCCAGCTGGTTGGCCAGCGCCTGGCGCCCGTCCAGCGGGCGCGGCATGTCCAGCGCCTCGACCATCGGGTGCTCACCCAAGGCCACCAGCAGCGCCACCAGGTCATCGTCCGCTTCCAGCAACGGGCTGTCGGCCTGCTCGGCCAGCCACTGCACCTGCCCTACCAGCAACTGGTCCTTTTGCACCTCGGTGCTGTCCAGGTTGAAGCGCCGCACGCCTTCGACGCGAATGCCCAGCAAGCCGTTGTCCTGCTGTACGAAATCGCGGATCAGCGCCTCGCAGCCGATCGAGGCGACCGTGGGCGGCGCCTTGCCCACCTGCTCGCCCTCCAGGATGCACACCACGCCAAACCCTTCGCCCTGCTTCATGCAGCGCCCGATCATGTCGAGGTAGCGCGCCTCGAAAATCTGCAAGTCGAGAAAGCAGCCAGGAAACAGCACGGTATTGAGCGGAAACAGCGGTAGCGTCATCACCAGTCCTCAGGCCACCAGGCTCACCGCCAACGGCAGGAACACCGCCGTGGCTACGCCCATCAGGCTCATTGCAAGCGCGGCAAAGGCGCCGCATTCGTCACTTTCCTGCAGGGCCACCGAAGTGCCCACCGCGTGCGCCGTCACCCCCAGCGACATGCCGCGGGCTTCCGGGCTGTGCACGCCAACACGGCTGAGCAGCGCCGGGCCGAAGATGGCGCCGATTACCCCGGTAATCAGCACGAACACCGCTGCCAGGGCAGCGACCCCGCCAATCTGTTCGGCCACCAGCATGGCAATCGGCGAGGTGACCGACTTGGGCGCCATGGTCATCAGGATCATGTGCTCGGCACCGAACCACCAGCCCAACAGCAGGCAACACAGGGTGGCAAACAGCCCCCCGACTACCAGCGTAGTAAAGATGGGCCAGAACAACTGCCGGATGCGCCGCAGGTTGAGGTACAAAGGCACCGCCAGGGCCACGGTGGCCGGGCCCAGAAGGGTATTCATGATTTGCGTGCTGTTGCGGTATTCGCTGTAGTCGATGCCGCACGCCAGCAGCACGCCGATCACCAGCAGCATCGACACCAACACCGGCTGCAGGAAGATCCAGCGCGTCTTGTCGTAGGCGGCGAGCACCAGTTGGTAGGCCGCCAGGGTGAGACCGATGCCAAACAAAGGGTGGTGCACGACCGCATCCAGGGCGCCTTGCCAGTCAAGCATCATGGCTGCTCCTCGCGCTTGCTCTGGCGCTGGATCAGCCTCTGCATCAGCACCCCGACGAAAACCAGGGTCAGCAGGCAGGAAATCAGCAGGGCGCCGACAATCGCCCAGAAGTCGGCAGCGATATCCCGGGCATAGACCATCACCCCCACCGCCGGCGGCACCAGCAACAGCGGCAGGTAGCGCAGCAGGCTGCTGGCCGCTTCATTCAGTGGCTTGCCAACCTCGCCGCGGGCCATGAGGAAGCCCAGCAGCAGCAACAGGCCAATGATCGGGCCCGGCAAAACCGGCAGCAACAGGTGGTTGATCGCCGTTCCCAACAGCTGGAACAGCACCAGCCAGGTCAGACCACGCAACAGCATAAGCATCTCCCTTGGGCATGGCGCCATTATAAGCACGCCGTGCTATAGATCGATATTCGCCGAAAAGCGGACAACTTGACTGCAATGGCCGAGCGTGCTGATCTTGCACTTTCGTACCAACTGACAACCTGGAGAGTCCGCGATGCCCTATGTACCGGTTACAGAGCTTTCGCAATACGTTGGTAAGGAACTGGGCCGCTCGGCCTGGCTGAAGATCGACCAGCAGCGCATCAACCTGTTCGCCGAAGCCACCGGCGATTTCCAGTTCATCCACGTCGACCCGGAAAAGGCCGCGCAAACCCCGTTTGGCAGCACGATTGCCCATGGCTTTCTGACCCTTTCACTGATCCCCAAGCTGATCGAAGACATCCTGGTGCTGCCGCAAGGCATGAAGATGGTGGTGAACTACGGGCTGGACAGCGTGCGTTTCATTCAGCCGGTCAAGGTGAACAGCCAGGTGCGGCTGAAAGTGGACCTGGCCGAGGTGACCGAAAAAAGACCCGGGCAGTGGCTGCTCAAGGCGATTGCCACGCTGGAAATCGAGGGTGAAGAGAAGCCTGCTTATATTGCTGAGTCGCTTTCGCTCTGCTTTGTCTGATGCACCACGCCCCTGTGGGAGATTCTATGGTTCCTGGCAAGGGTAGCCGGAGCATCTTCAGCGCCTGTGAGATCGAGCGCCGCCCGCGCGACGCAATCGCGAGCTGCGCTCGCTCCTTGTA
>NZ_DKJF01000130.1:0-32693 GCF_002454615.1 Pseudomonas sp. UBA6699 | reverse complement strand
GGGGCTGCTGCGCAGCCCATCGCGACACAAGGCCGCTCCTACAGGCGGGGCCGCGTGAGGGTCAGCTACGCGACTCTACCCCTAGCTCGTCCCATACCGACTCCGCCAGGTGGAAGGTGGCGTTGGCCGATGGAATGCCGCAGTAGATCGCGCTCTGCATCAGCACTTCCTTGATCTCGTCGCGGGTCACGCCGTTGTTGGCCGCTGCGCGCAGGTGCAGCTTCAGTTCGTCGTTACGGTTCATGCCGATCAGCATGGCAATGGTGATCAGGCTGCGGGTGTGACGTGGCAGACCGGGGCGGGTCCAGATGTCACCCCACGCATGGCGGGTAATCATTTCCTGGAACTCGCCATTGAAGTCGTTGAGCTTTTCCAGGCTGCGGTCCACATGGGCATCGCCCAGTACCGCGCGGCGTACTTGCATGCCGGCGTCGTAGCGTTGTTTCTCGTCCATGGCAGGGTCCTCAGTGAGCCAACAGGAAGGCAAGCACGCGGCGGCTGAACGCCTCGCCAATCTCGACGTTGGACAGGTGCGCTGCCGGGAACTCGACATATTCGGCACCGGCAATACCGGTTTGCATGAACTGGCCGTGCGCCGGGGTGGTTACCACATCTTCTGTCCCTGCCACGATCAACGTCGGCACCTGGATGCGACCGAGTTGCTCACGGAAGTCGGCATCACGCACCGCCGCGCAGTTGCCGGCATAACCCTGGGGGCAGGTCTGCGCCAGCATCTGGCAGATACGCTGGGCCTCTGCGGCTTGTGCCTGGGCAAAGGCTGGGGTGAACCAGCGGGCAATGGACGCGTCGCGCAGGTCGACCATGGCCTGCTGGCCGCCCTTGAGCACGGTGTCGATACGGGTGTTCCACACCTCGTCATTGGCGATTTTGGCGGCGGTGTTGCACAAGGTCAGGCTACGCAAGCGCTCACCGGCATTGATGCCCAGCCACTGGCCAATCAGGCCACCCATCGACAAGCCGACAAAGTGCGCCTTGGCAATGTCCAGGCCATCGAGCAGCGCCAGCACATCGCGGCCCAGTTGCTCGATGGAATAAGGGCCTTCGGTGACCAGCGATGCACCGTGGCCACGGGTGTCGTAGCGCAGCACCCGGAATTGCTGGGCCCACAGCGGCATCTGGGCGTCCCACATGCCCAGGTCGGTACCCAGCGAGTTGGACAGGACCAGCACCGGGGCGTCTGCCGGGCCATCGAGTTGGTAATTCAAAACGCCATCGGCCAGTTGCAAATGCGCCACAGCGGTCTCCTTCAGGCAGTGAAACGTTGATGTTCGGACACGGCGCGCGCCACCCAGACGCGGGCCTGGCCCAGGTAATGGGCCGGGTCGAGCAAGCGATCGAGTTCCTCGGCGGACAGCTCGGCGCTGACCTGCGGCTCCTCACCCAGCACGGCACGCAGGTGACGATGCTCGGCCACAGCGCGCTGGCAGCATTGCTCCAGCAGGTGGTGGGCGCGGTCACGGCCCAGGCGCTGTGCCAGCACAATGCTCACCGCCTCGGCCAGCACCAGGCCCTGGGTCAGGTCGAGGTTGCGGCGCATGCGCTCGGCATCCACCTCCATCCCCTCGGCAATCACCTGGGCCTGGCGCAACGCACCGGAGACCAGGCAGCAGATTTCTGGCAGGGTTTCCCATTCGGCATGCCACAACCCCAGGCTGCGCTCGTGTTCCTGGGGCATGGCGCTGAACATCGTCGAAACCAGGCCCGGCACCCGGGTGGCGGCCCCGATCAGAACGGCGGCCCCCACCGGGTTACGCTTGTGGGGCATGGTCGAAGAGCCGCCCTTGCCCGGCGCGGAAGGCTCGAACACTTCGCCAGCCTCGGTTTGCATCAGCAAGCTGGCATCGCGGCCAAACTTGCCCAGGCTGCCGGCGATCATGCCCAGCACCGAGGCAAACTCCACCAAGCGGTCGCGCTGGGTGTGCCAAGGCTGTTCCGGCAGGGCCAGCCGCAGTTGCTCGGCCAGCGCCTCGGCCACCGGCAGCGCCTTGCTGCCCAAGGCCGCCAGGCTGCCCGAGGCGCCGCCGAACTGCAGCACCAGCAAGCGCGGGCGCAACGCCTGCAAGCGCTGGCGATGGCGGGTCACGGCGCCAAGCACCCCGGCCAGCTTCATCCCCAAGGTCACCGGCGTGGCATGTTGCAGCCACGTGCGCCCCACCATGGGGGTGTCGGCGTGCCTCAAGGCCTGCTGCGCCAAGGTTTCGGCAAGCTGGCCAAGGTCGCTTTCCAGCAAGTCGAGGGCAGCGCGCAACTGCAATACCAAGCCGGTGTCCATCGCATCCTGGCTGGTAGCGCCCAGGTGCACATAACGCTCGGCTTCGGGCACGCCGGTGGCGATCACCTTGCCCAACGCCTTCACCAGCGGGATTGCCGAGTTGCCAGCGCTGGCGATGGCATTGGCCAGGGCGCCTACGTCATAGCGCTCGGCCTGGCAGGCCGCCTCGATGGCGGCCACGGCGCTGTGCGGAACCAAGCCGACCGAAGCCTCGGCGCGGGCGAGCGCGGCCTCGAAATCCAGCATGCCCTGCAGGCGGCCACGGTCGGAAAAAACCTCGCGCATGGCCGGCGCGGTGAAGTAGGCATCGAACAGTTGGTTGCTCATGCAGCTTCCTTAATGATCATGGTGCAGGTACTCGGCCTGCTTCGGCAGGCGCAGGCTGAACAGGAAGGCTATCGCCATCATCGCCGTCACGTACCAGTAGAACGTATTCTCCATCCCCATGGTCTTCAGCCCCAGGGCCACGTACTCGGCCGAACCGCCGAATGCCGCGTTGGCCACCGCGTAAGCCAGGCCTACACCCAGCGCGCGAACTTGCGGCGGGAACATTTCGGCCTTCACCAGGCCGCTGATCGAGGTATAGAAACTGACGATGCACAGTGCCAGGCTGATCAGCACGAAGGCCATGAACGGGCTGGTCACGGTTTTCAACGCCATCAGCAGCGGCACGGTGAACAGCGTTCCCAACGCGCCGAACAGCAGCATGGAATTGCGTCGGCCAATCCTGTCGGACAGCATGCCGAAGAACGGCTGCAGCACCATGAACAGGAACAGCGCAGCCGTCATCACATAACTGGCGTTCTTCGCCGTCATGCCAGCGGTATTCACCAGGTACTTCTGCATGTAGGTGGTGAAGGTGTAGAAAATCAGCGACCCACCTGCGGTGTAGCCCAGCACGGTGATGAAGGCTGCAGCGTGGTTGCTGAACAAGCCTTTGATGGTGCCGGCATCCTTGTCCTGACGGGTTTCGGCGCTGCTGGTTTCGTGCAGCGAGCGGCGCAGCATCAACGAGATCAGTGCAGCAATGGCCCCGACCACGAACGGAATGCGCCAGCCCCAGGCACGCAGCTCATCCTCGGTCAGCAGCTGCTGCAGGATCACTACCACCAGCACGGCCAAAAGCTGGCCGCCGATCAGCGTCACGTACTGGAACGAGGCAAAGAAGCCGCGCTGGCCGCGCAGGGCCACCTCACTCATGTACGTGGCGGTGGTGCCGTACTCGCCACCCACCGACAGGCCCTGGATCAGGCGCGCCAGCAACAGCAGCGCCGGGGCCCAGGTGCCAATGCTGGCATAGGTGGGCAGGCAGGCGATCATCAGCGAGCCGAAGCACATCATCAGCACCGAGATCATCAGCGAGTTCTTGCGGCCATGGCGGTCAGCGAGGCGGCCGAAGATCCAGCCACCAATCGGGCGCATCAAGAAGCCTGCGGCGAATACCCCCGCGGTGTTCAGCAACTGCACCGTGGGGTCGTCCGAGGGGAAGAACGCCGGGGCGAAGTAGATCGCACAGAAGGCATAGACGTAAAAGTCGAACCATTCCACCAGGTTGCCCGAAGAGGCACCAACGATAGCGAAGATGCGCTTGCTGCGCTCTTCACCGGTGTAATAGGTTGAGGTCATGGTGAGATTACTCCTGAAGGGTCCCAGGTTATTCTAGACATACCTGGTAACACCTCGTTCCGCCTTGAGGCTGGCACTTGGCCTTGAGTCGAAGGTGCCGGCCCCTTCGCGGGGCAAGCCTGCTGCCACAGTTTGCCGTTGTGCAGTGGGCAACGACCATGCTGTAACACCCGGCTTGCCCCACGAAGGGGCCAGGACAGGTCAAACCCGTTCGATGGCCAGCGCCAAGCCTTGGCCGACGCCCACGCACATGGTCGCCAGGCCTTTACGGCCACCGCTTTTCTCCAGTTGATGCAGCGCCGTCAGCACCAGGCGAGCACCGCTCATGCCCAGCGGGTGGCCCAGCGCGATCGCGCCGCCATTGGGGTTCACCTGCGGCGCATCATCGGCCACGCCCAGCGCACGCAGCACTGCCAGGCCTTGGCTGGCGAACGCTTCATTGAGCTCGATCACATCGAAATCATTCACCGCCACACCCAGGCGCTCGGTCAGCTTACGCACTGCCGGGACCGGGCCAATGCCCATCACCCGTGGCGCAACGCCACCGCTGGCCATGCCCAGAACGCGGGCACGCGGGGTAAGGCCATGCTTCTTCACCGCTTCAGCCGAGGCCAGGATCAGTGCTGCCGCACCATCGTTGACGCCCGAAGCGTTGCCGGCGGTGACGGTCTTGTCCGGGCCGTTGACCGGCTTGAGCTTGGTCAACGCTTCCAGGGTGGTCTCCGGGCGCAGGTGTTCATCACACTCGACGATCACTTCACCCTTCTTGTGGGCGATGCGCACCGGCACGATTTCCTCGGCAAAAAAGCCGGCTGCCTGCGCTGCAGCGGCCTTTTGCTGGCTGCGCAAGGCGAAAGCATCCTGGTCGGCGCGCGATACCTGATAATCGTCGGCCACGTTGTCGGCGGTTTCCGGCATGGAGTCCACGCCGTACTGGCTCTTCATCAGCGGGTTGATGAAACGCCAGCCGATGGTCGTGTCTTCCAGCTTCATGTTGCGCGAATAGCCGCTTTCGGCCTTGCCCATGACGAACGGGGCGCGCGACATCGATTCCACACCCCCGGCGATGGCCAGCTCCATTTCCCCGCTGGCAATGGCGCGGAAAGCAGTGCCAATGGCATCCATGCCCGAAGCACACAGGCGGTTAAGGGTAACGCCCGGAATGCTTTCGGGCAGGCCGGCCAGCAGCAGCGCCATGCGCGCCACGTTGCGGTTGTCTTCACCTGCCTGGTTAGCGCACCCGAAAAACACCTCGTCAACCTGGTCCCATTGCACACCGGGGTTGCGCTCGATCAGCGCCTTCAGTGGCACGGCGGCCAGGTCGTCGGCACGCACACCGGCCAGGGCGCCGCCAAAGCGGCCAATCGGGGTACGGATGGCGTCACAGATGAATACGTCTCGCATCAGGCTTCTCCTGCCGGCTGGCCATGGGCCGCGGCGGTACGGGCATCAAGGTCACGCGGGGTGGCAGCTTGATTTCGGTGGGTTCGGTGGTGGTCTGCACGTGGCATTGGAGGCTCCTGGTCAGGGTGCTTCAGTAAGCTCAGATTAAGGAGGCCGGTGGGTAGCTTACAATCCGATAATCGATTATTCGTGCGATTATCGAACTATTTGTTGCCTTACTACCCACCATCGTACAGCGCCTGGCCGGCAAGGGCGGCCTCGCTATCAGGTGGCGTCGGCGTGGCTCACCAGCCCTTTCACCACCACCCCAACGGTAGCCAGCGCCGCCGGCACCAGCAGCGCCGTGAGCACCTGCTCGAAGCTCCAGCCCAGGCCCAACAGGGTCGCGCCGCTCCAGGCCCCGAGAATCGCGCCGAAGCGGCCGATGCCCAGCATCCACGATACCCCGGTCGCCCGGCCTTGGGTCGGGTAGAAGCGCGCTGCCAGCGACGGCATGGCCGACTGGGCGCCGTTCACGCACATACCAGCCACCAGCACCAGCGTCGCCAGCAAGGTGATATTGCCCAGGCTCTGCCCTACGGCGTAGGCGAAGACCCCGGCCAGCAGGTAGAAAGCGCCGATCACCTTGTGCGGGTTGAAGCGGTCCATGGCCCAACCCACACCGACCGCACTCAGCACGCCACCGAACTGGAACAAGGCACCGATAAAGGCCGCCTGCTCCATGCTCGCGCCACTGTCACGCATCAGGGTCGGCAGCCAGCTGGTCAGCAGATAGACGATCACCAGGCCCATGAAATAAGTCAGCCACAGCAGTACGGTACCCAGGCCGTAGGTGCCAGAGAAAATCACCGAGAACACGTTGCGGGCGGCCACGGCCTTCTGTTCCGGCACGCTGAAGCTGGCCGCCTCGGCCACCACCTGCGGGGCGATCGGCGACAAGGTCTTGCGCACCCTGTCAGTGCCACGGTTACGCACCACCAGGAAGCGCGCCGACTCCGGCAGCCAGACCATCAGCACCACGGCCAGCAGCAACGGCAGCACGCCACCGACTACCAGCAGGCTGTGCCAGCCATAGGCCGGGATCATTTTCGCGGAAATGAAGCCACCGCCGGCCATACCCAGGTTGAAGCCGCAGAACATGCTGGTGACCAGCAGCGACTTGAGCCGCTCTGGGGTGTACTCCGACAGCAGCGTGGTGGCGTTGGGCATACCCGCCCCCAGGCCAAGGCCGGTCAGGAAGCGCAGCACCAGCAGCTGGTCGACGTTGGAGGCATAGGCCGAGGCCAGGCTGAAGCCACCGAATACCAGTACAGCACCCACCAGCACGCCCTTGCGGCCAAAGCGGTCGGCCAGCGGCCCCGAGCCCAGGGCGCCGAAGACCATGCCGATCAACGCGGCACTCATCACCGGGCCCAGGCTGGCACGGTCAATGCCCCATTCCTGCGACAGGGCCGGGGCGATGAAGCCCATGGCGGCCGTGTCCAGGCCATCGAGGAAGACGATCAGAAAGCACAGCAGCACGACCCGCCACTGATAGCGGGACAACGGTTGCTGATTGATGAACGACTGGACGTCGAGGCTCGCGCCGACGTTGGTTTGCGCTTGGTTCATTGTTGTTATCCAGAATAAGGGGCACAGCCAGTCCTTTGCACTCGGCTAGCCGGTACAGGTGGGCAACGCTAGGGAAAATGGCCTGGGTTAGCCTGGATACAACGAAACTGCATGCGGGTGCGAGCGCAGCAGCCTAGGGACAGTATGCATGGTATGTGCCTCATGTTTTTCTTGTTCGGTCGGCACAGCCGACCGTTGCGAGAGACATTAATCAGCGGGCGCAGGTGAAGCAATTCGCCGCGAACGACACTGTGCGTTTATCGCACAGGAAACCGTTTTGCCTGTTCAAAAAACCGCTGGCGCCGGCCCCGCAGGTTGCTGCGCCCCCCTCCCTTGCGCGCTCAACCAAACAGCTGGTGGCACAGGTCCCGGCTGGCAGCCAGCAGTATCGGCAAGAAGCGCTGCTCCAGTTCGCTGCGCGTGACCCGCCCGACGTGGGTACTTACGTTCAAGGCTGCCAGCACCTGCCCGGAAGCGTCGTACACCGGCACGGCAATCGAGCGCAGCCCCTGCTCCAGTTCCTGGTCCACCACACACCAGCCTTGGGCGCGGACCTGCTGAATACAGGCGAACAACGATTCGGCATCATGCAAGGTACGGCTGGTGCGCGCCTTGAGGTCGGCCCGCTCCAGGTATTCGCGCAGGCTGGTGTCATCCAGCGCCGCCAGCAGAATGCGCCCCATCGACGTGCAATAGGCGGGCAGGCGCCCGCCCACCGACAAATCGACCGAAATCAGGCGCTCGACCGTGGCCGAACGGGCTATATAAAGGATGTCGTCACCTTCGAGGGTGGCCATGTTGGCCGCCTCGTGCAGCTGGTCGCTGATGCGGTCCAGGTACGGCTGGGCCGAAATCGCCAATGGCGTGGATGACAGGTAGGCATGCCCCAGGGTCAGCACTTTGGGTAGCAGCGAGTAGGTGCGCCCATCCGTGGTGGCATAGCCCAGCTTGATCAGCGTGTGCAGGCAACGGCGCACGGCGGCCCGGGGTATTTCGGTACGGTGGCTGATCTGGGCGATGGTGAGGTGGCGCTTGCGCTCCTGGAAAGCCTGGATCACCGCCAGGCCACGGGCCAGGGATGTCATGAAGTCCGGGTCGCCGGTGAAAGCCTGGATGCGCTTGGCCGGCGAGGCCACGATCGGCGGCGCCATGGCCGCCAACACAGGCCGTGCCGCCTCTGGGCTGGCAGAAGCGTTGTCCACCGTTTCGTCACTCATCGCACACCTCAAAAAAAACGCCGGTTCGTGCGATTATCGAACAAACGGCCGATAATCGCAATTGACCGCTGACACTTTTGCTTATACCTTTCTCCTGCCACATGTGGCTTCTTTGGAGAGACTGGTCAGGTACCCACCGTAGAAGTCCCCAGGCAACGGCCTCGCCTTTCGGCGGGGCCGTTTTTCATTCCCCCCTCGCCAGCTTGTTGCCCGAACTTTTATCCGGCATGCCTTTCAAACTTGTAAGAAAGCCCCAACTTGTTTACCGGCACATGCCATAACGTGCGTCGGATGATGGCGGTGCAGGTTAAATAACGATGTTCGGCAAATTATCGATTGCTATAATCGGCACCACAGTCGTGACGCAATTGTGCCCACGGAACCTTCCGTGGAACCAAGCCGTTGCGGCCGGAACAGGGCGCACAAGCGCATAACGCGTTACCCCCGTGATTACACTTAATTCAGGTACTGCATGTGACGAAAGATGAACTGCGCGCAGAACTCGAGCGCCAGGCTGAACGTTACAAGGATGTCTACGGCGGCGAAGTCACCACCTATGCCGCACAAACGGAACCGGAGCGCAAACCCTGGCGCAAACGCGCCAGCCTGCGCGACCAGGCTTTCAGCCAGGAACTGGAACGGATGGAAAAGGAACTACGCAGCGAGAACCCCTGACCCGGGTCGATGCAGCGCTGTGTTCGCCCGGCTCGCCCGGGCGTGTTGGCCTTATTACCCAAGCGAAGTGAAATGGATTTTCACAAATTTCAAACGATCGTTTTAATTAGCGCCGAAGCTGGACCTTTACGTTTTTGACCTGCTTTTCGCAGCAATTCGCCGATTTAAACTGAACTTGCCCTGTAATCAAGGGCCGCTCGCAGGGCAGCTTTGGCGCTTTTGGTCGTGCCAACGGCCTGCTGGAGGTGCATCGATTGCCAAGGTTTTCTGGCATAATCCCGCCCCCCTATGACCGCCAGACAACCTTCATGATCGATTTATTCAGCGGACTGGATGCCTGGGTATTGGTGAGCCTGCTGCTCGCCTTGACCTTCGTACTCGCCTTCGAGTTCATCAATGGCTTTCATGACACCGCAAACGCGGTAGCTACCGTCATCTATACCAAAGCCATGCCTCCCCACCTCGCCGTGTTCTTCTCCGGCGTGTTCAACTTCTTCGGCGTACTGCTGGGCGGTGTCGGGGTGGCCTACGCCATCGTGCACCTGCTGCCGGTGGAGTTGCTGATCAATGTGAACACCGGCCACGGCCTGGCCATGGTCTTCTCCCTGCTGGCCGCGGCCATCACCTGGAACCTCGGCACCTGGTACTTCGGTATTCCCGCTTCCAGCTCGCACACGCTGATCGGCTCTATTCTGGGTGTAGGTCTGGCCAATGCCCTGATCAACGACATCCCGCTGGGAGACGGCGTTAACTGGCAGAAAGCCATCGACATAGCCATGTCGCTGGTGGTCTCGCCAATGGCTGGCTTCGCCGTGGCTGCCCTGGTGCTGCTCGGCCTGAAGTGGTGGCGCCCGCTGTCGAAGATGCACAAGACCCCCGAACAGCGCCGTAAACTCGACGACAAGAAGCACCCGCCCTTCTGGAACCGCCTGGTCCTGGTGGTTTCTGCCATGGGTGTGAGCTTCGTGCACGGTTCCAACGACGGCCAGAAAGGCATTGGCCTGATCATGCTGGTGCTGATCGGTATCGTGCCGGCCAAGTTCGTGCTCGACCTGAACAGCACCACCTATCAGATCGAGCGTACCCGCGACGCCACCCTGCACATGAGCCAGTTCTACGAGCGCAACGCCGCCACCCTGGGCGAGTTCCTGGCCCTGGGCAAGGCCAAGGCCAGCGACCTGCCGGAACAGTTCAGTTGCAACCCGCAGCAGACCGAGCCGACCATCGCCGCACTGCAAACCTCGTTGCAAGGCGTGACCGACTATCACAGCCTGGCTGCCGAGAAGCGCGTTGAAGTACGCCGCTACTTGCTGTGCCTGGATGACACCGCGAAGAAGGTTGGCAAGCTGCCTGGCCTGGAAGCCCGCGAAAAGGCCGACCTGGAAAAACTGCGCAAAGACCTTACCGCCACCACTGAATACGCCCCGTTCTGGGTAATCGTGGCCGTTGCCCTGGCCTTGGGCCTGGGCACCATGGTGGGCTGGAAGCGTGTGGTGCTGACCGTTGGCGAGAAGATCGGCAAGCAGGGCATGACCTATGCCCAGGGCATGTCGGCACAGATCACCGCGGCCTGTGCCATCGGCATGGCCAACGTGTTCGCCTTGCCGGTGTCGACCACGCATGTGCTGTCGTCCGGCGTGGCCGGCACCATGGTCGCCAACAAAAGCGGCCTGCAAGGTGGCACCGTCAAAACCATCCTGATGGCTTGGGTTCTGACCCTGCCAGCCTCGATGGGCCTGGCGGCCGGCTTGTTCTGGCTGGCGTCCAAGG
Organism: Pseudomonas sp. UBA6699; assembly: GCF_002454615.1. NCBI lineage: Bacteria > Pseudomonadati > Pseudomonadota > Gammaproteobacteria > Pseudomonadales > Pseudomonadaceae > Pseudomonas > Pseudomonas sp. UBA6699. Next base: position 22,097 of record NZ_DKJF01000130.1, on the reverse strand, counting down.
CCATTGGCTGAGTGACACCGCAATAGACAAAGGCGCCCACGGGGCTAATGCCTGTCAGTTAAGGGTTATTGGGGCTGCTTTGCAGCCCTTCGCGGGCACGCCCGCTCCTACACGCTTGGCGCTGAACTCAAGAAATGCGCTATCCCCTGTGGGAGCGGGCGTGCCCGCGAAGGGTCGCAAAGCGACCCCAACTACTTAACTGACTGGCATTAACCCCGGGGCGTCTTTTTCATATCGGCAGCTGGGCCCACAGGCAGTGCGCAAGGCCCAGGCTCGATACGGTCCAGGTGGCAGCCAACTATTTTTTCTTGCCCCCCAACAACGACCCCATCAACCCCCGCACCAGTTGCCGCCCCAACTGGTTGGCTGCCTGGCGCACCGCCGATTTGATCGCCTGCCCCGCCGCACTCTGCAAGAACTCACCGGCCTTGTCGGCAAAGCTCTCTTCATCGGCCTTCGGTTGCGGCGCCGGCTCCACCGCCTCACCTTTGCGCTGGGTCAGCATTTCATAGGCCGACTCACGGTCCACCGGCTTGTCATAGCGCCCGGCCAGCGGCGAAGCAGCAATCAGCGCACCGCGCTCCGCAGCACTCAACGGCCCGATCCGCGATTGCGGCGGTGCCACCAACACGCGCTGGACCATGGCCGGGGTGCCCTTCTCTTCAAGCGCCCCCAGTAGCGCTTCGCCAATGCCCAGTTCGGTGAGCACGCTCAAGGTGTCGAACGCCGGGTTGGGGCGGAAGCCATCGGCTACCGCCCGCAATGCCTTCTGCTCCTTCGCCGTGAATGCCCGCAAGCCATGCTGAATGCGCAAGCCCAACTGGGCCAGCACCGCATCCGGCAAGTCACCCGGCGACTGGGTGACGAAGAACACGCCCACACCTTTGGACCGGATCAGCCGTACCACCTGCTCCAGGCGCTCCTGCAGCGCCTTGGGCGTGCCGTTGAACAACAGGTGCGCCTCGTCGAAGAACAACGCCAGCAGCGGTTTTTCGGCATCGCCGCGCTCGGGCAACTGCTCGAACAATTCAGCCAGCAGCCACAACAGGAAGGTGGCGTAGACCTTGGGGGCTTCATGCACCAAGCGGCTGGCATCAAGCAGGTGGATACGGCCGCGGCCATCGGGGTCCGGGCGCAGCACGTCTTCCAGTTGCAACGCCGGCTCGCCGAACAGCGCCTCGGCCCCCTGTTGCTCGAGGGTTGCCAGCCGGCGCAACAAGGCCTGGGTCGAGGCGGTGGTCATCAGCGCGCTGTCTTCACCCAGCAATTGCGGGTTGTCTTTCAAGTGGGCAAGCAGCGCCTTGAGGTCTTTCAGGTCGAGCAGCAACAGGCCTTCACGGTCGGCCACCTTGAACGCTGCATACAACGCCGCCTGCTGGCTGTCGGTCAGTTCCAGCAAGTTGCCCAGCAGCAGCGGCCCCATTTCACTGAGGGTCGTGCGCAGCGGGTGGCCGGACTGCCCCGCGATATCCCACAACGTCACCGGGTAGGCCCGTGGCGTATGCCCAAGCCACGGCATGCCGGCGATGCGCTCGGCCACCTTGCCCTGCGGTGCACCGGCGGCGCCCAGGCCACACAAGTCGCCTTTCACGTCGGCGGCAAACACCGCGACCCCGGCGTCACTGAACACTTCCGCCAGGCGTTGCAAGGTGACGGTCTTGCCGGTACCGGTGGCGCCTGCCACCAGGCCGTGGCGGTTGGCCAGGCGCATGGCTTGCCCGAGCGGCTGGCCATCCGGGCCCGATCCCACAACTATGGTCGAAGTTTCCAACATCTCTTTAATCCCCTGCTCAAGCTTTAACTGAAACCGGCCGATACCTTCGGGTGATATTCGTCTTAGAAGAGAGGAACAACCGAAAAGGGATTTTTCCGGATATTGCACAGCCTTGCGGCCTCACTCGTGCGAACGCCCTGATTAAAACCTTAGCGGAACCGATTACGCCATGAATAAAAGCCTGCGTTTCAGCCACAAGATACTGTTGGCCGCCTCACTGATCGTCATACTCGCCTTCAGCCTTTTCACCCTTTACAACGATTACCTGCAGCGTAATGCCATCCGCGAGGACCTGGAAAACTACCTGGCTGAAATGGGTACTTCCACGTCTACCAACATCCGCAACCTGTTCGACGGGCGTATCAAACTGGTGGAAAACCTGGCGCAGAACATTGCCCAGAACCCGGCCAACGCTGAAACATTCATGGGCCAGCGCGCACTGCTCTCCAGCTTCCTGACCGTTTACCTGGGCAAGATCGACGGCGGCTTCAGTGTTCGCCCGGACGCGAAGATGCCCGACGGCTACGACCCTCGCACCCGGCCCTGGTACAAGGATGGCATGAATGCCAGCGGGGCCATGTTGACCGAACCGTACATCGACATGACCACCAACAAGATGGTCATCGGCATCCTCAGCAAGGTCTCCAGCAGCGTGGGTGTGGTTGGTGGCGACCTGACGCTGGACGGCCTGGTGCAAATCATCAACTCGCTGGACTTTGGTGGTATGGGCTATGCGTTCCTGGTCAATGACCAGGGCAAGATCCTGGTACACCCGGACCAGGCCCTGGTGATGAAGTCGCTGTCAGACCTGTTCCCGCAACACACACCCAAGCTGAGCAACGAACTGACCGAAGTGCAAAGCGACGGCCAGGCACGCTTGCTGACCTTCACTCCGATCACCGGCCTGCCCTCGGCCAATTGGTACATCGGCCTGTCGGTGGACAAGGCCAAGGCCTTCTCGATGCTGAGCACCTTCCGCACCTCGGCAGTGGTTGCCACGGTCGTCGCCGTGGTCATCATCATCGCCTTGCTCGGCTTGCTGATTCGCGTACTGATGCAGCCGTTGCACACCATGACCCGCGCCATGGAAGACATCGCCGAAGGTGAGGGCGACCTGACCAAGCGCCTGCGCATCCATAACCATGATGAATTCGGCATTCTCGGCAACGCCTTCAACCGCTTCGTCGAGCGTATTCACAGCAGCATCCGCGAAGTGTCCTCGGCCACCGAGCAAGTCAACGAAGTGGCACTGCGGGTGATCAGCGCCTCGAACTCATCAATGACCAACTCCGATGAGCAGGCCAACCGCACCAACAGCGTGGCCGCGGCCATCAACGAACTGGGTGCCGCGGCCCAGGAAATCGCCGGCAACGCTGCCCAGGCCTCGCAGCACGCCAGCTCCGCAAGGCTGCTGGCCGAAGAAGGCCAACAGGTGGTCGAGCGCAACATTGCGGCGATGAACCGGCTCTCGGACCTGATCGTCACCTCCAGCGAACACATCGAGACCCTCAACAGCAAAACCGTGAACATCGGCCAGATTCTGGAAGTGATTACCAGTATCTCCCAGCAGACCAACCTGCTGGCATTGAACGCCGCCATCGAAGCGGCCCGCGCCGGTGAAGCCGGGCGTGGTTTCGCCGTGGTGGCCGATGAGGTACGCAACCTGGCCCACCGCACCCAGGAATCGGCGCAACAGGTGCAGGCCATGATCGAAGAACTGCAGGTGGGTGCCCGCGCATCGGTGGAAACCATGGATCAGAGCCAGCGCCACAGCACCGACAGCATGCAGATCGCCAATCAGGCCGGCGAACGGCTGGACAGCGTGACCGTGCGCATTGGCGAAATCGATGGCATGAACCAGTCGGTGGCCACCGCCACCGAGGAGCAGACTGCCGTGGTCGAAGCCATCAACATGGATATCAACGAGATCAACATGCTCAACCAGGAAGGTGTGGAGAACCTGCAGGCCACCCTGCGTGCGTGCTCCGACCTGGAGCAGCAGGCCGGGCGCCTGAAGCACCTGGTGGGCAGTTTCCGGATCTAGTCCCACGTGCCCCAGGGGAGCAGGTACACCCCCTCCCCTGGGGCAGCTTGCCGCGCAACCCCGATCGAACAAACTATCCTTCTGAAAGGTCAACCTTTAGGCGTGTCATCGCCGCCAACCAAGCGCCAGATGACAGACCCGAAAGACGATCCCGGAGGGATGCTGATCGTGCACATCGCCGACATCACCATGTTCTACGCCCCCGCCAGCGGTGGCGTACGAACTTATCTTGATGCCAAACATCACCGCCTCGACGCCATCCAGGGCGTACGCCATAGCCTGTTGATTCCTGGTGCCAGCGCCCACAATGCCGACGGCATCTACCAAGTACCGGCACTGCCGCTGCCTTTTGGCAAAGGCTACCGCTTCCCGGTACGCCTGGCCCCGTGGTGCAAGACCCTGCGTTCGCTCAAGCCGGACCTGATCGAGGTCGGCGACCCGTACCTGACTGCCTGGGCGGCGCTGGAGGCCCGGCGCCAGCTGGACGTGCCGGTAATCGGCTTCTACCACTCCGACCTGCCGCTGCTGGTCAGCAACCGCATGGGCAACTGGTTCACGCCCAATGTCGAGGCCTATGTCAGCAAGCTATATGGGAATTTCGACCGGGTGCTGGCCCCCAGCCGGGTCATGGCCGACAAACTGCGCCGTCTGGGCGTGCGCGATGTACACGTACAACCGCTGGGCGTGGACCTGGCCACGTTCCACCCGTCCAAACGCGACGCCAATGTGCGTGCCGAGCTGGGTATCGCCGATACCACCCGCCTGCTGATCTACGCCGGGCGTGGCTCCCGGGAAAAGAACCTGCCGGTATTGCTGGCCTGCATGCAGCAGCTGGGCCACCCCTACCACCTGCTGTTGGTGGGCTCCGGCATGCCCGCCAATGTGCCGGACAACGTCAGTGTCATCGGCCAGTTCTGCCCGCCCGAGGAGGTCGCCCGGCTGATGGCCAGCGCCGACCTGCTGGTGCATGCCGGCGACCAGGAAACCTTCGGCCTGGTCATTCTCGAAGCCATGGCCAGTGCAACGCCAGTGGTCGCCGTGCGCGCGGGTGCCTTCGGCGAAATCGTCAATGACCAGTGCGGCCGCCTGTGTACAGCCAACGATGCCCAGGCCATGGCCACAGCCGTGCGCGAGGCATTCGAGGCAGGTGTGCGCAAGCTGGGCGCGCAGGCGCGCCGCCACGTCGAGCAGCACTATTCATGGGACAACGTGGTCGCGGGCCTGCTGCAGCACTACCAGGCCGTGCTCGGCCATCAGCCTCTGGTGCGCGCCCATGCTTGAGTCACGCCCCGCACCGCGTAGCCTGATGCTGGTACTGCACGATGTCGCGCCTGAAACATGGCCCGACTACCAACCTTTCGTGGAGGCGGTGGATGCTATCGGCGGTGTGCCCATGACTTGGCTGGTGGTTCCGGACTTTCACCAGCGCAACCCGCTGTTGCGCTCACCGGCGTTCTGCCGCCTGCTTGAACGGCGCCTGGCCGAGGGCGACGAACTGGCGCTGCATGGCTACTACCATGCCGACAACGGCCCGCCGCCGCGCACGCCAGGCGACTTCTTCATGCGCCGTATCTATACCCACGAAGGCGAGTTCTATGGCCTTGATCAACAGCAGGCCCTGCAGCGCCTGGAACAGGGCCTGGCCGTGTTCGCACAACAGCAATGGCCGGTGGCAGGTTTCGTGGCGCCAGCCTGGTTGATGAGCGAAGGCACCCGCCAGGCGCTGCGCCAGCTGCCTTTGCGCTACACCAGCACACCGCAGCACCTGTACCGCTTGCCCGAGTTCACCCCGATCAAGGCGCCAGGGCTGGTGTGGAGCGCCCGCAGTGCCTGGCGCCGGGGGCTGTCGCGGGCCCTGTGCGACTGGCAGTGCAGACGGTGGCAGAACGCCGAAACCCTGCGCCTGGGCCTGCACCCGGTGGACATGCGCCACCGTAGCTCCCGCGAGTACTGGCTCAATACCCTGCGCACCTTGATGGCCCAAGGTCGCGAACCCCTCACCAAGTCCGCCTGGCTTGACCGCCAGGTAAGCGCATGAGCCGTCTGGCCTGGCTAGGCCTGGCACTTGTCGCAGCAATGCTGGTGCCAGCCCTGCTTGGCGGCAGGGACCTGCTGCCCCGGTTGCAAGGGTTCGATCCTGGCCTGTTGCTGACCCTGCTGGGCATGATCCTGCTGTGCTGGGTGATCAACGCCATGCGCCTGCGCCTGTTGCTGGGCCAGCAAGGCGCAAGGCTTGGGCACCTGCGCAGCCTGGGCGTGGTGATGGCCACCGAGTTCGCCATCTGCACCACCCCCGGCGGCAGTGGTGGCCCGTTAACCCTGATGGCGCTGCTGGCACGCGAGCGCATCGGCCCGGCGCGCAGTGGCGCCGTGTTCGCCATGGACCAATTGAACGACCTGCTGTTCTTTTTCTGCGCGATGCTGGCGATTGCGGGCTACGCATTGTTTCACAGCCTGGGCCACAGCCAGCAAAGCATGTTGCTGGGCAGTGCGTTGCTGCTGTGCAGTGCGCTGGTTGGGGTGATCGGCTTGCTGCGCTACCGCCGCGCGCTCATGCGCCTCAACGGCAGGCTGCTGCAACGCCTGGGCGTGGCCGCGCCGCGCAAGCGCCGCTGGGCCCGCAAACTGCTGCACTTCATCGCCGCACTGGCGCAGACCTGGCAGTTGCCCAAGCGCACGCTGGCGCTGGTGTTTACCCTCACCTGCATCCACTGGGGGCTGCGCTACAGCGTGTTGTACCTGGTATTGCGCGGGTTGGGCGGGGAGCTGGCATGGATCCCCAGCTTTCTGGTGCAGATGCTGTCGCTCAGTGCCGGGCAATTCAGCCTGCTACCGGGCGGGGCAGGTGCGGCCGAGCTGACGTCTGCAAGCCTGCTGACGCCGCTGGTGGGCAGCTCCACCGCCGCCGCGGCGATCCTCATCTGGCGGGCAGTCACTTATTACTTTTACCTGCTGGCAGGCGGGCCGGTGTTCGTGTGCCTGCTGGCGCGTCCGTTGCTGACGCGCTGGCGGCGCCAGGCGGGTTGAGCCGCTGCCACAGTTCGGCGGCGCCGGGGAAATCGGTGCCGTCGGTGTCGGCCAGCGCTTGCGGGTCATAGCGCGCCAGGCAGCCTTCACCTACGGTGGGCGGGGCCGTGGCGGTGGGTTGGTTGCGCCGTTTGGCCATCGGTATGTTCCTCAAGCGTAGCGATAGGGCTGCCGAGCAGCCCCAAAGGCTTGCAGGCAACCCAACGGTATCAGTCGAAGACCACCGTCTTGTTGCCATGCACAAGCACGCGGTCTTCGAGGTGATAACGCAGGCCACGTGCCAGCACCATCTTTTCCACATCACGGCCAAAGCGAACCATGTCTTCGATGCTGTCGGCGTGGCTCACGCGCACCACGTCCTGCTCGATGATCGGGCCGGCATCCAGTTCTTCGGTGACGTAGTGGCACGTTGCACCGATCAGCTTCACCCCACGCAGCGCGGCCTGGTGGTAAGGCTTGGCACCCACGAACGACGGCAGGAAACTGTGGTGAATGTTGATGACCTTCTCCGCGTAGTCCCGGCACAGTTGCGGCGGCAGGATTTGCATGTAGCGGGCCAGCACCACGACATCGGCCGCGTGTTCTTCGACCAGGCGCGACACTTCGGCAAAGGCCGGGGCCTTGTCCTTGGGGTCGACCGGTACATGGAAGAACGGTATGCCGTGCCACTCGACCATGCTGCGCAGGTCGTCGTGGTTGGAAATGACACACGGGATCTCGCAGTCCAGTTCATCGGTATGCCAGCGGTGCAACAGGTCAGCCAGGCAATGCGACTCGCGGCTGGCCATCAGCACCACGCGCTTTTTCTGCGCCGAGTCGGTTATCCGCCAGGTCATGGAGAACTCTTCGGCAATCGGCGCAAACGCCTCACGGAAGGCTTCGATACCGAAGGGCAATGATTCGGCGCGGATTTCATGACGCATGAAGAACCAGCCGCTCTGCTCATCGGAATGATGGCTGGCTTCGTTGATCCAGCCATTGTACAAGGCCAGGAAATTACTGACTTTCGCCACGATCCCTACACGGTCGGGGCAGGCGATCACCAGACGATAGGTGCGCATGAATGAGACTCCAGAACTTCGCAAAGGCGCTTATTCTAGCGGCACGCAAGGAAAAGCGCAGTATTGATTGCAGCGGCCGCGGCCACTGTAGCAACCACGCTGGCAATGTGGACACTATCTGACACAGCCGGCGAAATGGCACACGCTAATGTAAATTTTTGTTCACCTGAGAAATATTGTCACAGCTTAATCAACAGTTAATTGCCCAACATTATGTTTACTTGCGAGTATCGGCTGTCTATTATTGCCCCACACATTTCTGAACACGCATTAAGGAACACTCCATGTCCCTGATCAACGAGTACCGCGCCACCGAAGAAGCCATCAAAGAACTTCAGGCTCGCCTGGCCAACCTGTCGCAGGACGACAAGCTGAAGAAAGAGCTGGAGTTCGAAGGCAAACTGCGCAACCTGATGGGCGAGTACTCCAAGTCCCTGCGCGACGTGATTGCCCTGCTCGACCCAGAGTCGAAACTGAGCAAAGCACCGCGTGGCACCGTCAAGGCTGTTGCTACCAAGCGTGCCCGCAAGGTCAAGCAATACAAGAACCCGCACAACGGTGAAGTGATCGAAACCAAAGGCGGCAACCACAAGACCCTGAAAGAGTGGAAAGCCAAGTGGGGCGGCGACGTGGTCGAGAGCTGGGCTACCCTGCTGGACTGATTGTTCAGCCCGGGCCTTTGCTTATTGCAAACAAAAACGCCGGCACATTGCCGGCGTTTTGTTTGTCTGCCCTTCAGTCAATTGCAAACTGTTGTTGCAAGTTCCGGGCATGTAGTTGCCATGCCTCCAGCACCCGCCGCCCGGCCTCGTCGGCGCGCTCCCAGGCTTGCAGGCGCGCCTGCTCGAAATCACCCAATGTGTTCGGCGCCCCCCACTGCGGCTGGCTAAGGCGCTGCTGGCAGAACGCATACCACCGCTGGCGCTCCTCGGGGGTCAAGGTGTCCGGAAAGTTGCGCGCCCGGTAACGGAACAACAGCTCAGGCAAGCGCGGGTCATCGAACAGCCACTGCCCCCGGCCCAATTGCGCCGGCTCCAGCGCACGAACTTGCTCGCATAGACGCCGGTCACGGTCACCAATAAAACCGTTATACAACTGCTGCTCCGGGTCCTCACTCGGCGCGAAATCGTCCTTGCCGTAAATGTGCTCCAGCTTGTCCTGCCATTGCGCCTGTTGATCGGCCAACTGTTCACCGCGCGATTGTAACAACGTCAAGTCGATGCCCAGCCGCTGTTGATCGGCAGGGCGTAATACCGACAGTGGCGCAAGTACCGGGCAGCGATTGATCTGTACCAGTTTAAGCGGCACCGGTAATTCGCCCTCGGCCAAATCCTCGTGCCGGGTGTACAAGCGCTGACGCAATACTTCAGCACTTTCCCTGAGTAATGGCAGGGTTTCCTGATGCAGGTCGCAGACAATCAGTGCATTGCGATTGTGCGGGTGCCAGGCCAATGGCAAGACCACCCCCAGGTAATTACGCGCTGCTGAAAAACGCCCGGATACATGCACCAGCGGTTGTAGCAAGCGGATCTGTTCCATGACTTTATGCTTGCTGCGCAACTGGAACAGCCAGTCATACAACTTGGGCTGTTTTTGCCGGATCAGTCGCGCCAGGGCAATGGTTGCCCGCACGTCGGAAAGCGCTTCATGCGCATGCCCGTGATCAATGCCGTTGGCCTTGCTCAACAGCTCCAGACGCAGGCTGGTGCGCCCGTCCTGCTGCGGCCACTCGATGCCCTCCGGGCGCAGGGCGTAGGCCGTGCGCACGATGTCGATCAGGTCCCAGCGGCTGTTGCCGCCCTGCCATTCACGGGCATAGGGGTCGAAAAAATTCCGGTACAGGCTGTAGCGGGTCACTTCGTCATCGAAACGCAGGGTGTTGTAGCCCGCCCCACAGGTGCCTGGTTGGGCCAGCTGCGCATGCACGCGGGTCATGAATTCGGCTTCGCACAGGCCCTGCTCGGCCAGTAACTGCGGGGTGATGCCAGTCACCAGGCACGCAGCCGGGTGCGGCAGAATATCGTCGGCGGGGCGGCAGTAAAGGCTGATCGGCTCGTCGATCTCGTTGAGGTCGAAGTCGGTGCGCAGGCCGGCGACCTGCAGCGGCCGGTCACAGCGCGGGTTGATGCCGGTGGTTTCGTAGTCGTGCCAGAAAATGCTGGAGGTCACGGGGTCGTCCTGTCTTGCGAGGTCGACCCGATTCTAACGCGATTCCAGGGCGCCAAGGCTCAGGCAGAGGCGTTGGCCGGGCGGAAGCTGAAATAGTCGCGCAGCGAGCGCACGAAATCGTCGTACTCGCGCGGGGCCTGCAGCAGCATGAAGCCCGAATCGTAATGCCCAGGGGTCTGGTCCTCACTGCACCACAGGCAACTGGCGGTCAAGTTGACGAACTGGAACCCGCCGCCGGCCAGCGGCATGCGAAGTTGCAGTTCATAATCGGGCCCTATCAGCACGGGCAGTTGGCTGATGACCATCAGGCCGTCTTCCGAGGCGTTGCCGAGCAGGCCGATTTCCTGGTCGGTAAAGCGGTTGAACACCTTGAGGGCACAAGGGAGCTGATGGCGTTCGATGCGGCGTTTGTTGAACATGATGGCGAGTGTATTCCGTACCTGATGCCAGGAATACAAGGTACTGGCGGTTGTTGTAACAGCTGGGTTACAGATTAGCGCAGCACGCGCCGCGAATCCCGTGAAATAAACCACACCTTTGTATTAGCGCCAAGGTGCAGTAGTCGCCGGCCGGGCCACGGCCGCTTCGGTACCGCGCAAATGGCCGAGCTTCTCCAGCGTCTGCAGGCGGGCCTGGGCGCGATAGGCGTACTCGTTGCGCGGGTATTGCTGGATCAGGTACTGGTAGGTCTGGGCGGCGTCCACGTACAACGCCTGGCGCTCCAGGCACTGGCCGCGCAGCAGCGACACTTCGGGGTGGATGAACGGGCGCGCGCGGCTGGTACGGTCTACTTGTGACAGCTCCAGCATCACCCGCGCGCAATCACCCCGGTCATAGGCGCGATAGGCATTGTTCAGGTGGTGGTCCATGGACCAGCGGGTACAGCCGACAGCACTGGCGGCGAGGGCGAAAACGATCAGGGCTCGCATGGCAATCTCCTTTGATAGCAAACCTATCGGCCGCTGTCGGGTTTTCTTCAGCGGCGAGCGACAAGTGCCAGGCCGCCACGAGGGGCATGAATGCCGCACGCGCTTTTCTCTGTAGCTTACTGCTTGTAGCTTGCAGCTGCCCTACCCCGGAAGTCACAGGTAGTGCAACGGAACAATGACTACAGCGAGATTCAGGAGTAGCCTTTCGCTGCGCTTCACTATAGGAGTCTGTGCATGAGCATCCGCCGTACCAAAATCGTCGCCACCCTTGGCCCCGCCAGCAACTCGCCGGAAGTGATCGAACAGCTGATCCTCGCCGGTCTCGACGTGGCACGCCTGAACTTCTCCCACGGCACGCCGGACGAGCACAAGGCCCGCGCGCGCCTGATCCGCGACATCGCTGCCAAGAACGGCCGCCATGTTGCACTGCTGGGCGACCTGCAGGGTCCGAAGATCCGCATCGCGAAGTTCGCCAACAAGCGCATCGAACTGAAGATCGGTGACAAGTTCACCTTCTCCACCGCCCACCCGCTGACCGAAGGCAACCAGGATATCGTCGGCATCGACTACCCGGACCTGGTCAAGGACTGCGGTGTCGGTGACGAACTTCTGCTCGACGATGGCCGCGTGGTCATGCGCGTCGAAACCGCCACCGCCGATGCCCTGCACTGCGTGGTGATCATCGGTGGCCCGCTGTCGGACCACAAGGGCATCAACCGTAAAGGTGGCGGCCTGACCGCACCGGCCCTGACCGAAAAGGACAAGGCCGACATCAAGCTGGCTGCGGAAATGGACCTGGACTACCTGGCCGTGTCGTTCCCGCGGGACGCCAGCGACATGGAATACGCGCGCAAGCTGCGTGACGAGTCCGGTGGCAGCGCCTGGCTGGTGGCCAAGATCGAGCGCGCCGAAGCCGTTGCCGACGACGAGACCCTGGACAAGCTGATCCTCGCTTCCGATGCCGTCATGGTCGCCCGCGGTGACCTGGGCGTGGAAATCGGCGACGCCGAGCTGATCGCCATTCAGAAAAAGATCATCCAGCACGCTCGCCGCAACAACAAGGCAGTGATCGTGGCGACCCAGATGATGGAGTCGATGATCCAGAACCCGATGCCGACCCGTGCCGAAGTGTCCGACGTGGCCAACGCCGTGCTCGACAACACCGACGCGGTCATGCTGTCGGCGGAAAGTGCTGCCGGTTCGTACCCGATCGAAGCCGTACAGGCCATGGCCCGCATCTGCTCCGGTGCCGAGAAGCACCCGACCAGCCAGCGCTCCAGCCACCGCCTGCACACCACCTTCGAGCGCTGCGACGAAAGCATCGCCCTGGCGGCGATGTACACGGCCAACCACTTCCCGGGCGTGAAGGCGATCATCGCCTTGACTGAAAGCGGCTACACCCCGCTGATCATGTCGCGCCTGCGCTCGCACGTGCCGATCTTCGCGCTCTCGCCGCACCGCGCGACCCAGGCACGGGCCAACATGTTCCGTGGCGTCTACCCGATTGCCTTCGACCCCGCTTCGCTGCCCGCCGACAAAGTCAGCCAGGCAGCTGTCGACGAACTGCTCAAGCGTGGCTTGGTAGAACAAGGCGACTGGGTGATCCTGACCAAAGGGGACAGCTACCACACCATCGGTGGCACCAATGGCATGAAGATCCTGCATGTGGGTGATCCGCTGGTCGGCTGAGCCTGCCTCAAAGAGGGGCCGCTCTGCGGCCCTTCGCGGGCATGCCCGCTCCTACAGGTACAGCGTCAGCCTCACCCCTGTGGGAGCGGGCGAGCCCGCGAATAGGCCGGCACAGTCAACCTGGCTGCCTCAGGCATGTTCAACGAAGACGTCAGTAAATACTTGCCCCCGCGGCACGCCGGCAATGAACAGCCGCCGCGCAAACCGATCCACACTCCCCGCTGCCCCACACACCAGCGCCACCGTCTGCCGCGAAGGCGGGCGCAACCGCGCCAGCGCTTCATCCATCTGCGCTTCCAGCACCAGCTCGACCTGCACGCCTTGCAGCTGCATCAGGGGTTCAGCCAGATAGTGCCCGGCGCTGTTGCGCGCCACATGCAGCACCCGAATCTCGCCGCGATGCCCCTGCCGCACAGCCTCACGCAAGATCCCCCACAACGGCGCAAGCCCGGTTCCGGCTGCCAGCAGCCAGAGCGGCCGATCCTGCCAATCCAGGTCGTAGTGCAACGCCCCCCCCCTGAATTCGCCCAGGCGCAGCACATCTGCTACCTGCAAACCACGAGCCTTGTCGCAAAAGGCGCCGGGGCGCCGGCAATCGATGTGAAACTCCAGGAAGTCATCTTCCCCCGGCAGGCTGGCCAGTGAATAAGGCCGCGCTACCGAACCATTCCACAGCACCACATGCTGCCCCGCCTGGTAACGCACCGCCCGCTCGGGCCGTAGCCGTACACGCAACACGTCACCGTACCAGTCCAGCGCACAGACGTGCGCCGGCACACCATCGCGCTGCGGGTCGAACAGCGCCACATTCAAGTCCTCGATCACCCTGCACTGGCAAGCCAGGCGCCAGCCCAGGGCGTGCTGGTCCAGGGCCAGGGCCTCAGGCATGGCGTCCAGCGGCTGCCCGGCCTGGCAGTGCACCAGGCAGGCGTGGCAGCTTCCGGCGCGGCAGCTGTAGGGCACGTTGAGCCCAGCCTCGTTCAGGGCATCGAGCAGGTTGCTGCCGGTCGGCACCGCCCAGCGGTGCTCGCCTACGCAAAGTTCGGGCATCTTCAGGTATCTCTTCCCGCTTCAGGTTGTGGGGGGGCGCTCTGCGCGCCCGTCGATAGTAAGGCCAACCACAGGCGTCAGCAGCAAAAAGGATGCCCAGCCCCAACCGACCAAGGTCCAGACCACTCGCAGGTGTGTCACGCGGTGAGGCACGCTATACTGCCGCGCCCTTTTGCGTCGGCCATGCTGCCGGCGCGCCTTTGCAAGGCGTCTCGACATGCTGGTCGGCACCGTCGAGCGTCTCTATGAATGTTCCCGTCTTTAAGAGGAGCGCGCTGCATGACCGTGATCAAGCAAGACGACCTGATTCAGAGCGTCGCCGACGCCCTGCAATTCATCTCGTACTACCACCCCGTCGATTTCATCCAGGCCATGCACGAGGCCTATCTGCGCGAAGAATCGCCTGCTGCCCGCGACTCCATCGCCCAGATCCTGATCAACTCGCGCATGTGCGCCACCGGCCACCGCCCGATCTGCCAGGACACCGGTATCGTCACCGTGTTCGTACGCGTGGGTATGGATGTGCGCTGGGACGGTGCCACCCTGAGCGTCGACGACATGATCAACGAAGGTGTGCGTCGCGCCTACAACCTGCCTGAAAACGTCCTGCGTGCCTCGATCCTGGCCGACCCGGCCGGTGCCCGCAAGAACACCAAGGACAACACCCCGGCCGTTATCCACTATTCCATCGTGCCTGGCGACAAGGTCGAGGTCGATGTCGCCGCCAAGGGCGGCGGCTCGGAGAACAAGTCGAAGATGGCCATGCTCAACCCGTCCGACTCGATCGTCGACTGGGTGCTCAAGACCGTACCGACCATGGGTGCTGGCTGGTGCCCGCCTGGCATGCTCGGCATCGGCATTGGCGGTACCGCCGAGAAGGCCGCGGTCATGGCCAAGGAAGTGTTGATGGAGTCCATCGACATTCATGAGCTCAAAGCCCGTGGCCCGCAGAACCGCCTGGAAGAAATCCGCCTGGAGCTGTTCGAGAAGGTCAACCAACTGGGCATCGGTGCCCAGGGCCTGGGTGGCCTGACCACCGTGCTCGACGTGAAGATCATGGACTACCCGACCCACGCCGCTTCGCTGCCGGTGTGCATGATCCCCAACTGCGCCGCCACCCGCCACGCGCACTTCGTGCTCGATGGCTCCGGCCCGGCCGAGCTGGAAGCGCCATCGCTGGACGCCTACCCGGAAATCGTCTGGGAAGCCGGCCCAAGCGCACGTCGCGTCAACCTCGACGATATCACCCCGGAAGAAGTCGCCAGCTGGAAGCCGGGCGAAACCATCCTGCTCAACGGCAAGATGCTGACCGGCCGCGACGCCGCGCACAAGCGCATGGTGGAAATGCTCAACCGTGGCGAAGCGCTGCCAGTGGACCTCAAAGGCCGCTTCATCTACTACGTTGGCCCGGTCGACCCAGTCGGTGACGAAGTGGTTGGCCCTGCCGGCCCGACCACCGCGACCCGCATGGACAAGTTCACCCGCCAGATCCTCGAGCAGACGGGCCTGCTGGGCATGATCGGCAAGTCCGAACGTGGCCCCACCGCGATCGAAGCGATCAAGGACAACAAGGCCGTATACCTGATGGCTGTGGGCGGCGCTGCCTATCTGGTAGCCCAGGCTATCCGCAAGTCCAAGGTACTGGCCTTCGCCGAACTGGGCATGGAAGCGATCTACGAGTTCGAGGTCAAGGACATGCCAGTTACTGTTGCCGTAGACAGCAACGGTGAGTCGGTGCACATCACTGGCCCTGCCCTGTGGCAGAGCAAGATTGCCCAGAGCCTGGCAGTCGAAGTCAAGTAAGCCTGATGTAACAGCGGCGCCGGCTTCGCGGGTGAACCCGCTCCTACAGGGACCTCATGTCCCCGGTGGGAGCGGGTTCACCCGCGAAGCAGGCGCCTCTGCTTTCAACGCACTCTGTCAAACTGCTCTGGCCAGTCCCTGCGGGTAAACACCTGCCCTTCCCGCCGCACCCGCCGTACTTCCTCAAGGTCCACGTCACACACCAGCCACTGGCTTCTGCCCGGCTCCAGCGCTGCGCTCAAGGCAACCACACCGTCCCCCGGCATGCCATGGTCCGGCGGTACGAACAACCCTGCCCGGCCAATATTCTCATCCAGCGCCGGCGACCAGGCCGCCAGCCCTACCGTCGGGCTCTGCAACACCGCTATCTGGTTCTCCAGCGCCCGTGCCTGGGCACCGATGCGCACCCGGTGATAGCCCGCCTCGGTGTCGGTGCAGCTCGGTGCCAGGATCAGGTCGGCACCCAACTCGGCCAACTGCCGGGCCAGCATCGGGAACTCATTGTCGTAGCAGATCAGAATGCCCACACGCCCCAGTGCAGTATCGAACACCCGCAGCCCCTGGCCTGCGCTGATGCCCCACTGCTCTCGCTCGAAGCGGGTCATCATCAGTTTGTCCTGGTAGCCCAGCGGCCCCTCGGGACCGAACAGCCAGGCGCGGTTGCGGTAGGCACCGTCATTGTCCAGCACCGGCACGCTCCCCGGCTGCAGGTAGATGCCCCAGCGCCTGGCCATGCTTTCACACAAGGCTGCCCAGGCGCCGATCAGCGGTTGGATCCCGGCAATCGAACCCAGCAGGTCGCCCCGCTGTTCACCTCTCAACTGGCCGCTGAGTACCAGCCCGGCATACTCGGGCAGCAACAGCAAACGGGCGCCCGCCGCCACCGCTTCGGCGCACAGGCCCTGCAGGTGGTCGGCGTAGGCGTCCCAGGTTTCATGCAGTTCGATGGCGTACTGGCAGGCCGCCAGGCGGATCATACCGGCAGTTCCTTCAGCCAGAACGACATCAGCTTGTCGGAGCTTTCCTGCTCGTCCAGGTCACGCCAGGCATAGCGGGTGCGCAGCGACGGGTCGTGCAGGAAACCGCGGTTACGCCAGAAGCCATGCAACGGCTTGTAGTCTGCAGGCCGGCGCGGGTGTACACCGGGCCGCTCGACCGCACAGAACGCGCAGTAGTCGAACTCGGCCAGTTTGTGGGCATAAGACTCGCGTTCGATGAAGAAACGCACGCCCAAACCTTGGCCGCGGTACTCCGGCAATACCAGCGACTCACCAAAGTAATAAACGCTGGCCGGGTCCCGCCCCTGGGCCAGGAACGGCTGCTGGAACTCCGGCGCCACGTCCACCAGCGGCAGGCCGGTAGATGCACCCACAACCTGGCCTTGGTCCAGCGCCAGCACCACCAGGCTGCGCCCGGAACGGGCATAGTTGGCCAGGTAGTCGGCTTCGTACTCCGGGGTGCCGTCGTACAGGTAGGGGAACTCGCGGAATACGGTAAGGCGCAAGCGAGCGAGGTCATCGATATAGGGCGCGATAGCGGCGCCGTGCAACAGGCGTATTTCCATGCTTGGCGGTCGTTTTGTCGATGTGGATGACGCGCTCGGCTAAGCCGGGCTTGAGGGGGAACCGTATCATCCGGGGCAACGACCCGCCTTTTCCCTACACGACAGGTATTGTTCCATGACCGCTACCGAACTGGTAAATGCGTACTACGCCGCCTTCAACGCCGGCGACATGCCGGGCTTTCTGGCACTGCTCAGCGAAGACGTGATCCACGACATCAACCAGGGCGAGCGGCAGATGGGCAAGGCCAGGTTTGCAGCGTTCATGGACAAGATGAACCGCTGCTACCGCGAGCGCCTGGCCGACATCGTGGTCATGCAGAACGCCGACGGCAGCCGTGCGGCGGCGGAGTTCACCGTGCATGGCCAGTACCTGGCCAATGACGATGGGTTGCCGCCGGCGAACGGGCAGACCTACGTGCTGCCGGCCGGGGCCTTCTTCTACATCCATTGCGGCAAGATTGCCCGCGTGACCAACTACTACAACCTCAATGACTGGGTTGAACAGGTAGGTTGAGCCTGTACAGGCCTGTTCGCGGGTTCACCTGCGAACACGCCTGTCAGGCGATGCGGGTGCCCAGCACCTTGAGGAAGGCCGCCAGCCACGCCGGGTGCGCCGGCCAGGCCGGGGCGGTTACCAGGTTGCCATCCACATGGGCCTGGTCCACGGCGATGTCGATGAACGTCCCACCCGCCAGCCGCACCTCCGGCGCACACGCCGGGTAGGCGCTGCATTCGCGCCCTTCCAGCACCCCGGCCGCTGCCAGCAACTGCGCACCATGGCACACTGCTGCAATTGGCTTGCCAGCCTGGTCGAACGCCCGCACCAGCTCCAGCACCTTCTCATCCAGGCGCAGGTACTCCGGCGCCCGGCCACCCGGGATCAGCAGCGCGTCGTAGCGCTCGGGCCGCACCCGCACGAAATCGAAGTTCAGGGCAAAGTTGTGCCCGGGTTTTTCGCTGTAGGTCTGCTCACCCTCGAAATCATGAATCGCGGTACGCACGGTCTGCCCCGCCAGCTTCTCCGGGCACACCGCGTGCACCGTGTGGCCGACCATGCTCAGTGCCTGGAACGGCACCATTGCTTCGTAATCCTCGACGTAATCGCCGACCAGCATCAGAATTTTTTTCGCCGTCATCGCACACACTCCTTCGCTCGCCCGTGAACAGTCATTGCACGATAGCCGCTATCAGTCGCGGCGGTCGAGCAGGTTCACCACCAGCCGGTCGAGCCAGCCCCAGATGCGCTGCTTAACCCGCCGCCACAGCGGCCGGGCGTGCCAATGGGCCAGGTCGACTTCCTCGCTCAGGGCAAAATCGCGCTCGAAGCTGGCGACCACGGCCGCCGTCAGCGGTGGGTCCAGTGCCTCGATGTTGGCTTCCAGGTTGAAGCGCAGGTTCCAATGGTCGAAGTTGCAGGAGCCAACGCTGACCCAGTCGTCCACCACGGCCATCTTCAGGTGCAGGAAGCACGGCTGGTACTCGAAAATGCGTACACCGGCGCGCAGCAGGCGCGGGTAGTAGCGGTGCCCGGCATACCGGACCGAGGGGTGGTCGGTGCGCGGCCCGGTCAGCAGCAGCCGCACGTCCAGGCCCTTGCTGGCAGCCCGGCGCAAGGAACGGCGGACACTCCAGGTTGGCAAGAAGTAGGGTGTGGCCAGCCATACCCGTTGCTTGCCGCTGTTCAAAGCGCGCACCAACGCGTGCAGGATGTCCTGGTGCTGACGGGCGTCGGCGTAGGCAACCCGGCCCATGCCCTGCCCCTGCGCCGGCACCTTGGGCAGGCGCGGCAAGCCAAAGCCCTCGGCGGGGCGCCATGCGGTGCGGCGGTTGTTGGCATGCCACTGGCGGTCGAACAGCAATTGCCAGTCGGCCACCACCGGGCCTTGCATCTGCACCATCACCTCGTGCCAGTCACTGCGCGCCTGGCCGGGTGTCCAGAACTCATCGGTTACGCCCGTGCCGCCGACCACGGCCCAGCGCTCGTCCACCAACAGCAGCTTGCGGTGGTCGCGGTACAAGTTGCGCAGGCCGCGCTTCCAGCGCAGGGGGTTGTACCAGCGCAGCTCCACCCCCGCCGCCAGCAAGCGCTGGCGTAGCATGCTGTTGAAGGCCAGCGAACCGTAGTCGTCGAACAGGCAGCGCACTCGCACACCCCGCCGGGCCGTGTGCTCCAGCGCTTCGACCACCGCCTCGGCACAGGCCCCAGCCTCGACCAGGTAGAGTTCCAGGTCTACCTGCGATTCGGCGCGCTCGATCGCCGCAAGCATGCGCGGAAAGAACTCGGGGCCGTCGATCAGCAGCTCGAACTGGTTACCCTCACGCCAGGGAAATACCGGCCCCGGCATGTCAGCGCGCGGTGAAAATCAGCACCGCATTGACCGGCACCGACGGGTTGATGGATTTGAGCTTGGCAAACTTGCGCAGGTTTTCCAGCCCCGGCAGCAGGCCAAAGTCCTCGGCACGCAGCAGCAGTGGCTCGAGGGTGACCACCTGGAACCGTCGCGCATCCAGGCGGGTTGCCAGCAACAAGGCGTTGTAGCGGTGCGACTGCCCGTGCAAGGTGACCGTCAGCGGCAGGCGCAGCTCGATCTGGGCACCATCGGCCAGGTCATTGATCGGGCGCAGGTCGATTTGCGCCTTCACCGTGGCCTCGGCAAAGCGGCCGACCTCGAACAGCTGGTCACGCATCTGCTCGTCACGCAGGGGGATGCCACTGCTGACCGAATCCATCTCGATGCGCAAGCCCGCCACGCCCTTGTTGTCGACCGAACCATGCAGCACCAGGAAGCGATGCACTTCGGCGGTATCGCCGTTCTTGCCGGTAATGAACGACAAGCGCGAAGACTCGCCATCGAGGTGCCAGTTGGCATGGGCGGGCGGGCAAACAGCCAGCAACAGGGCGAAGAGCGCGGAGGGCAACTTGAACATGACAAATCTCAGAAAACCAAGCCGCCAACCTTACCCGCCCGCTTTACCGGCAGCAAGCGGCGTGCCCTGCTGGGGCTTGCGCACTCATGCAGAGCCCACAGCAGCCCAAGCCTTGTGCAGCCGTTTCTCCCGCGCCGCCGCGTCTACCTGCGGCCGCAGGGCCTGGAATGGCACGTACAAGCCCCAGGGGGTTGTCACGCAAGCATCACCAAAGCTTCACCGGGGTGACACCGCGTCTGCCTAGGCTGACTTTGCACAACAAAGCCGACCGGCCGCAACCCTTCATGGCTGGCTTATGGAGACTCGCAATGACTCGGATCGCTCACGCTGGCGACAACAGCACTGAACGCCGTCTGCAAGCCGAACGCCTGGTTGGCGCCAAGGCGCTGCAAGAAGCCCAAGCCTTGCGTTACCAAGTGTTCAGCGCAGAATTCAAGGCCAAACTCAAAGGTGCCGAGCACGGCCTGGACATGGACGACTACGACGTGCACTGCCGCCATATTGGTGTACGCGACCTGAGTACCGGCAAGCTGGTGGCCACTACCCGGCTGCTTGACCACCAGGCCGCCAGCAGCCTGGGGCGGTTCTACAGCGAAGAAGAATTCCGCCTGCACGGCCTGTTGCAGCTGCAAGGGCCGATCCTTGAACTGGGGCGCACCTGCGTAGCCCCCGCCTACCGCAACGGCGGCACCATTGCCGTGCTCTGGGGCGAGCTGGCCGAGGTCCTCAACGAAGGCCGCTACCGTTACCTGATGGGCTGCGCCAGCATCCCCATGCAGGACGGTGGCGTACAGGCCCAGGCCGTGATGCAGCGACTGCGCGAGCGCTACCTGTGCACCGAGCACTTGCGCGCCGAACCGAAGAAGCCGCTGCCGAACCTGGCGCTGCCCAACAACGTCATCGCCGAACTGCCACCGCTGCTCAAAGCCTACATGCGCCTGGGTGCAAAGATCTGCGGCGAGCCGTGCTGGGACGAAGACTTCCAGGTCGCCGACGTGTTCATCCTGCTCAAGCGCGACGACCTGTGCCCGCGCTACGCCCGCCACTTCAAGGCGGCAGTCTGATGCCCAGGCTGCGGGTGCTGGCCCGCGTCTGCAGGCTGCTGCTGGTCGTGCTGCTCGGCGTGCTGATGGCCAGCGTGATCGCCGTGGGGCAGCGGCTAGGCCTGAAGGCCTCGCTCGAAAGGCGCCAGCGCTGGACCTGCCTGTTCATGAAGCGCCTGGTCGCAGCCCTGCCCTTCGACGTGCAGGTGCGCGGGGCGCTGCCGCAGCGGCCGATGTTGTGGGTCAGCAACCATGTGTCGTGGACCGACATCCCCCTGCTGGGCATGCTGATGCCCCTGTCATTCCTGTCCAAGGCCGAAGTGCGCCAGTGGCCGCTGGCCGGCTGGCTGGCGGAACAGGCCGGCACCCTGTTCATTCGTCGTGGGGGCGGCGACAGCGAACGGCTGCGCGAGCAGATGGCCAGGCAACTGGGCCTGGCCAGGCCGCTGCTGATCTTTCCTGAAGGCACCACCACCAGCGGTCACGCCTTGCGCACTTTCCATGGCCGCCTGCTGGCAGCGGCCATCGACCGTGGCGTAGCGGTGCAGCCAGTGGCTGTCCAGTACCTGCGTGACGGTCAGATCGACCCGGTTGCGCCCTTTGTTGGTGACGATGACCTGGTGGCGCACCTGCTGCGCCTGTTCGCCCAGCCACGTGCGCAGGTGTGCATTCACCTGTTGCCGCCGATCGGGACCGTGGGCAAGGAACGTGCGCTGCTGGCAATGCAGGCACAGCAGGCGATTCACCTGGCGTTGTATGGGTTCGAAAACGTCGAGGCGGCGCCACGGCGGCCGGCGCGGGCTGCCTGATCTCTATCCCATGTTGCGGCACTATCGCCGGCAAGCCGGCTTTACAGGTACTGCATTGGCTTGCAAACCTGCAGTGAACTTGTGGGAGATTCTATGGTTTCTGGCAAGGGTAGCCGGAGCATCTTCAGCGCCTGTGAGATCGAGCGCCGCCCGCGCGGCGCAATCGCGAGCTGCGCTCGCTCCTACGTTTGTTTCGGGCCAGTAACG
>NZ_DKJF01000123.1:0-31965 GCF_002454615.1 Pseudomonas sp. UBA6699 | reverse complement strand
CGCGCGGGCGGCGCTCGATTTCACAAGCGCCATACTGATCAAGCCCTACGCTCACCAGCCTCACAACAACCCCAAAACACCTAGAAGGAGCCATGCACCCGCACAACCACCCCCAAGAACTCGCAGCCTTCCTCGCACAACAAGGCCGGGTAATTACTGTTCAATGCCTTCAGATACCGCTGCCCACCCTCCTCGGCCAATTCACGAAAAATCGCCGGTTTACCTGGCTGACGCGCAATCACCAGACGCCCAGGTACAGCTTGCGCCCCAGGGTCCACCAGCATTCGCATGCCCTGCGGCACACTGCGGCCACTGATAGCACTCATCGCATCATTTTCCACCGTCAGCCAGAACGCCTTCCCCTGAGCCAGGTAATCGGTCTGCTCGAACTCAGCAGGCTCCGCGATCTGGGCACCACCTAGCTGATCCCAACTCAACACCGGATAGCGGAAACATACGATGTATTGCATCAGGTCCAGGTCATCATCATCGTCATCCACCTCGTAGGCACCGCGCTCCTCGCCGACCTGGCCCTGAACGCGCAACTGCAAGCTGACGTGGTAATGAGGCATGCCAATCTCGACGAACGTGCGGTTCATCGACTCGATCTTCGGCTGACGCCTTTTGTTCACCCAATGCCCCACGCTGCCTTGAGACACGCCAACGCGCTCGGCAAGCTGCTCTTGGGTAAGCCCTAGCTCCTCCATCCGGTCACGGACGAGGGCAATCCATTTATCCATATTCATCGCTGGCACGATACGGACTGCCTTCTGGCGCTCAATAAACATTCAGTATTATTTCTTGGTGGCAATTCAAATACTACAGGTATTAGTATCGGCCTGATCCCTTTCCTTACTGGCATTAGCAGGTATCAGGATGAAACTACCGAAAAACGACGAAACAGATCTCGACAGCGAAGCCGCCCGCCGCGCCCTCGACTACTACCTCAACCCCAACCCGCCACGCCCGACGCTGGACAACAAGATCTGGACCCTGCACGAAGGCGTGACCAGCGAGCAGGCCCAGGAACACGCCATCGCCCTGCTGCGCTGCGCTGCGGCCACCGCTCAGGAAACCGCCACGCACCAGCACGGCAGCCAGCGCGAGCTGACCTTCGCGCTGATGCACATGATGGACATGGCACGCGCGCTGCTGGAGCACAAGCAACATGAAGACCGGGGTTTGTAAACGGAAGGGAGAGCACGTGATGGCCGCGTAACGGCAAAGGCCCCGATTGCCGGGACAAGGAAGCGCACCGGTAAAACTTTTTTACCGGAATGATGAAAATTCATTTGACTGGCAAATGATAACGATTATTATTGCACTCAGCTGATCGCGAGATCTGCTGGATAACCTGAAAGCTTAGGTCGCTTTCAGATTATCTCCTCATCAGGCTAATCACGGTTTTTGACCCGGCTTTTTGCCGGGTCTTTTTTTTGGCTCTTCAGGCTAATGAAGATCGTGATGGCGCGCATGGTAGCAAATGTGTTTCAGGGCGTGAACGCTCATTACAAAACTTTGCGCAATCAGCACTTGAGAATCAATCTCGTTTCGCCTACGCTGAAAACGCATCACGGAAGATGCCCCCACCCCTTCCCCTTTGTAGCGCAAGGAGCCGGTCATGACCCGTCTGCTGCTGCCCCTCGAACACCCCACCGCGGTCAATGAGCCTGATGCCGACAATGCCCTGCTGCACGCGCTGAAGCGGCTGCCACGCCGGGTGCAGCAAGTGATGCTGCTGAGCCGCCTCGACCAGCTGGACTTCGCCAGCATTGCCACCCGCCTTGACCTGCCACTGGCCACTGTCGAACGCAACATGGACCAGGCCCTGATGGCCGGGCGCCCGCGCCGGGACGTGCTGGCAAGCGTGGCCAGCCAATGGTACGTGCGCTTGCAGAGCCCCCAGGTGACCGCATGCGAGCGCATCGACTTCCGCCGCTGGCTGGACGCAGATGCCGCGAACTTACAGGCGTTTCACCAAACGGAATTACGCTGGCGCAGCCTGCTGGCGCCGGCGCGCCAGCTTGGCCAGGATGGTTGGTACCGGCAAGGCCGGGCGGCGCTGTCGCTAGGCGGCTGCTCGGTAGCGGTCGGGGCTGGCCTGGCGGCGTTACTGGTGTGGGCGTGGTGCAGCTGATGCCCGCTGCCGGTTCACTTCAGGCCCGCCGCCGCAGCCCCTCTGAAGCCTGCCCCCTCAGCCCATTACGCTGCCAATGAAATTCGCCAGCTCCGCCGTACGCGGCGCGGCGAATACATCACGTGGGTGACCGGTTTCGTGAACCTTGCCGTGGTGCATGAACACCAGCTTGTCACCCACTTCCCGGGCAAAGCGCATTTCATGGGTCACCATGATCAAGGTCATGCCTTCCTTGGCCAATTGCCGCACAACGCCGAGCACTTCGTTGACCAGTTCCGGGTCGAGCGCCGAGGTGATCTCGTCGCACAGCAAAACCTTGGGCGACATCGCCAGGGCGCGGGCGATAGCCACCCGTTGCTGCTGCCCGCCAGAGAGGCGGTCCGGGTAGGCGTCGAACTTGTCGCCCAGGCCAACCCTGGCCAGCATTTGCTCAGCCAGTTGGCGGGCCTGGGCCTTGCTCGTCTTCTTCACCACCTGCGGCGCGAGCATGACGTTCTCGCCCACCGTCAGGTGCGGGAACAGGTTGAACTGCTGGAACACCATGCCGACTTTCTGCCGCAGCGTGCGCAGGTCGGCGCGCGCGGCATCCAGGTACTCGCCATCCACTTCGATCACGCCGTCACTGATCGACTCCAGGCCGTTGAGCGTACGCAGGAAGGTACTTTTGCCGGAACCGCTACGGCCGATGATGGCGACCACCTCACCCTCTTCGATGCTCAGGTCTACGCCCTTGAGCACGTGGTTGTCGCCATAGTACTTGTGCAACGCGGACACTCTAAGCAGGGGCATGCAGCCTCCTTTCCAGGTAACGGGCGCTCAGCGAGAGCGGGTAGCAGAGCATGAAATAACCCACGGCCACCAAGCCGTAGATCAGGAAGGGCTCGAAGGTGGCGTTGGCGAGCATGCCGCCGGTCTTGGTCAGCTCGGTGAAGCCGATGATCGAAGTGACCGCCGTGCCTTTGACCACCTGCACCGAGAAACCGACGGTAGGTGCCACGGCAATCCGCAGCGCCTGGGGCAGGATCACGTAACGCATTTGCTCCAGCCGGGTCATGGCCAGGCTGCCGGAGGCTTCCCACTGGCCACGTGGAATGGCCTCGACGCAGCCGCGCCAGGTTTCGGCGAGAAAGGCACTGGTGAACAACGTCAAGGCGATGGCCGCCGCCATCCAGGCCGAAATATCGACGCCGAACAGGGCAATGCCGAAAAACACCATGAACAACTGCATCAGCAGTGGCGTGCCCTGAAACAGCTCGATATAGCCCTTGGCGGCCCCGCGCAGCACGAAGTTGTCAGAGAGGCGCGCCAGCAGCACCAGCAGGCCGGCGACGCCACCGCAGATGAACGCCACCAGCGACAGCAGCAGGGTCCACTGCATGCCAACCAGCAAGTTGCGGACGATGTCCCATAAGGTGAACTCCATTCATCGTCTCCCCATCAGAAAGCGCTGCCCGAACCACAGCAGCAGCTGGCGTACTGCAATGGCCATGATCAGGTACAGGCCCGTGGTCAGCAGGTAAGTCTCGAACGCCCGGAAATTGCGCGACTGAATGAAGTTGGCTGCGAACGACAATTCTTCGGTGGCGATCTGCGAACAAACCGCCGAGCCCAGCATGACGATCACGATCTGGCTCGAGAGGGCCGGCCAGACTTTGGCCAGCGCCGGTTGCAGGACCACATGGCGAAACGCCTCGGCGCGGCTCATGGCCAGTGCCGCCGCCGCCTCCAGTTGCCCTTTGGGAATGGCCTGGATACCGGCGCGGATGATTTCGGTGGAATAGGCCCCCAGGTTGATCACCATGGCCAGCACCGCGGCTTGCCATTCCGTCAGGCGCACCCCCAACGCGGGCAAGCCAAAGAAGATGAAGAACAGCTGCACGATGAAGGGCGTGTTACGGATCAGCTCCACGTACACGCCGAACAGCACATCGAACGGTTTGAGCCGCCAGGCACGCGCCACAGCGCCAAGTACGCCCAGGGCTACCCCGAACAGGGTGCCCACTGCGGTCAGCTGGAGCGTGAACAACGCCCCCTTGAGCAGCAGGTCGCCCTGGGCCAACACGGGCGCGACATCGAATTGATAGGCCATCAGTCAGCGAATCCAGGGGCAGTTCAGAGGTCGGCCGGCAATGGTTGCTTCAACCATTTTTCAGCATTGCGGTTGAGGCTGCCGTCTGCCTTGGCGGCATCGAGGGTGGCATTGACCTTGGCCAGCAAGGCAGGCTCCTGCTTGGCCAGCCCGACGTACACGGGCGAGTCCTTGAGCTTGACCTTCATCACCGGCACCTTGGCTGGGTTCTTCTCGGCGATGACAGCCATCACCACGCTGCCGCTGGCAATCAGTTCAACCTGGCCAGACAGGTACGCTGCGATGGTGGAGTTATTGTCCTCGAACCGCTTGATGACCGCGCCTTTGGGGGCAACCGCTGTCAGTTCCATGTCCTCGATCGAGCCGCGGGTCACGCTGATGGTCTTGCCGGCAATGGCACCGATGTCGCTGATCGACGTCTGCTCCGGCCCGAACACGGCCAGGTAGAACGGCGCATAAGGGCGGGAGAAATCGATCACGGCTTCGCGCTCGGCATTCTTGCCCAGGCTGGAGATCACCAGGTCGACCTTGCCCGTGGTGAGGAACGGGATGCGGTTGGTGCTGTTGACGGGCGTGAGGGCCAGCTTGACGCCCAGCTTGTCCGCCAACAACTGCGCAGTGTCGATGTCCAGGCCGCGGGGCTTGAGGTCGGGGCCGACCGAGCCGAACGGTGGAAAGTCCTGAGGCACGGCCACTTTGAGCACACCACGGGCAGTGATGTCGGCCAGGGCGTCGGCCTGGGCATGGGCAGCGCCCAGTGCGCCACCACACAGCAGCGTCGCCAGCAACAGGGAGCGGATGTTTTTCATGGGAAAGCCTCGGGGTATGCAGAAGGTCGTTAGCGCTGAAACTGCACAGCCCGTGCCAGCATTGGCGCCTGGCCCCGGAAAAGCCCGGGGCATGCGGCTGTTCGCGGTCTTACTGGTCTGAACAGTAAGACCGCCAGCGATGGCCGCGCCCCGCTTTCGTGCAGCCTGCCCTGCACTTGCGCCAGCACGGAGCGAGGCTTGCCAGACACCCGGTAAAGCCTTTACAAAGCGCAGACCGCTTCCCAACTGGTCTGAACAGATGCTCGACACGCTCCCCCGCGCCGTTCCGGAAATAGCCTTGCAGGCCATTCGCAAGCTGATCGAGGCAGGCGACTATCAACCCGGCGATGCCCTACCCTCGCAACGCGACCTGGCCGAGCAGTTGGGCATCAGCCGTGCGTCGCTGCGCGAAGCGCTGTCGTCGTTGAGTGCGCTGGGGCTGGTGAGCGTGCAACCGGGCAAGGGCGTTTTCGTGCAGGCGCCCTCGGCACCCCCGGCGGCCACGTTCTCATGGCCATACGCCGAACAGGTATCGGCGGTGGACACCTTCCAGTTGCGCTATGCCTTGGAGGGGTTCGCGGCAGGCCTGGCTGCCCTGTACCTGACCGGTGCGGATATCGATGCGCTGGAGGCGAATGTCGAGGCGATGCGCCAGGAGCTGCGTGCCGGCCGTTTCGACGCCGCCGCCCGCCTCGACTACGCCTTCCACCGGCGCCTGCTGGAGGCCAGCGGCAACCTGGCGATGCTGCAGGTGATCACCGCCAGCCAGGACATTTTCCTGGAAAGCCAGAAACTGCCCTTCATTCGCCCCGAGCGGGCCATGGAAACCTGGCAAGAACACCGCAAGATCCTGCGCCAGCTGGCCCGTGGCAACCAGGCCGGTGCACAGCGTGCCATGCAGGAGCATATCCGCAATGCGGCTGCCCGTACCGGTGTGGTATTTGCGGCCTGAAACCCGGCCGCCGCCCTATTCCGGGCGGCTGCCCAACTCGCCATTGTGCAGGGCGATCTTGATCGCCTGAGCCGTGGTTGCCACGCCCAGGCGCTACCGCTCCGCACGCAGGTGACTGTACGCGGTGCGTCAGGCGTCGACCGCTTGCCCATCCCCCCATAGTGCCAAGGCCACCTGCATCGCCACTTCGGCTACGCCGCAGGTCATCGCCCGGAGGTTTCTTTCAACAGGGCGGCCGCGGCCAGCTTGCCAAGGTTGTTGCCCGCAAGCGGGCTGTCGCCGGTGAGCAACTTGCGGTCCTGGTACACCTTGCCAGTAATGTCCTGGTTGATGATCTCTACCCCCAAGGCCCGCAGCTTTTCACCAAACTTCCAGGTCAGGTGCCCCGGCATGTAGCCGATATCCGGGGTTTGCGCATCCAGCGCGTCAGGGAACGCACAGATCTTGTAGCCGCTGAACCTGTAGTTTTCCGCCGTTTTACCCACGCCCGCGGCCAACAGTGCCGCGGGGCCATGGCACAGCGAAATGATGAATTTATCGTGGTCGGCCGCCCACTCCAGCACCTGTTTGACCTCGCTGCTTTCCGGCAAGCCGATCAGTGCACCGTGCCCCCCGGGAATGAACACGCCGATGTAGTCGGAGTCATCACCCAAGCCCTTGACGACCTCTGCCAGCTTCAGCGGCTGCCTGAATGACGCCTGGTACTTGCGGTAAAACGCTTGTACCTCCTGGTCTTCCGAGGGCATGGCCCAGAATTCGAACTTGACCGGGTTGCCCGACACCGTGGCGATATCGAAAGCGAAGCCCGCCTTGTCCATGTGGTACATGGGCAACAAGGTTTCTACCGGGTGGTTGCCTGTCGAGAAGAGGGTGCCATTGGCAGTTTGCAGGTAGCGCTCATCGGCACCGATGACCAGAACCTTCCAGCGGCCACCTTTGTACGCACCAGGGTACTCGGCATCGCTCAGGTCAGAGGTGGGCGAAGTGTATTGGCTCAACGAATACGGTGAGGGGAAAAACGCGCCCACCTCAGCAGGGTCTGGGGTCGGGCGTTTGTCTTCAGTTGCAGTGGTCATCGCGTACTCCTCGATAAAGGTTGACGTCGATGACCATCCTAGGCCCCGCCCCACGTTCCAGCAATGCGGGTTTTCCCTTAATGGCGCGCTACCTCAGGCCGGGTCAGAGCTGAAACCGGCGTACCTGCCCCTGCAGTGAATTGCCCAAACCGGCCAACTCCAGGCTGGCCGTGCTGGTCTGTTCGCTGGCGGTTTGCGCCTGCTCGGTAATGTCGCGTACGTTCAGCACATTACGATTGATTTCTTCGGCGACGGCACCCTGCTGTTCGGCAGCCGCCGCGATTTGCTGGGTCATGCCCTGAATGCCACTGATGCTGTGGGTGATGTTGTCCAGCGCAATGCCTGCATCGCGGGCCAGTTGCACGCTCTCGCCGGTCAGGCCGCGGCTGGTTTCCATGCGCTGCACGGCTTGCAACGTGCCCGCGCGCAGGGCTGCGATCAGTTGTTCGATGTCTTCGGTTGAGCGCTGGGTGCGCTGCGCCAGGGCACGCACCTCGTCCGCTACCACGGCAAAGCCACGGCCGGCCTCGCCTGCACGCGCGGCCTCGATCGCCGCGTTCAATGCCAGCAGGTTGGTTTGTTCGGCCACCGCCTTGATCACGTCGAGCATACTGCCAATGCGCCCGCTTTCTTCAGCCAGCGTGCTCACCGCTGCGCTGGTCAGCTCCACCTCGGCAGACAGGTTTTCGATGCGCGCAATTGCGCTTTTGACGATGTCGCCGCCACTGACAGCATCCTGCGCCGCCTGGTTGACCGAGCGCGCGGTTTCGACCGCGTTGCGGGCCACATCCTGCACCGAGGTGGTCATTTCGTGCATGGCCGCAGCCACCTGCTCGGTTTCCTGCATCTGCTCGGTAGCACCTGCCTGCGTCTGCCGGGTAATCGCCGACAGCTCTTCGGTGGCGCTGGCGATCTGCGTCGCCCCATCACCGATATGCCCAACCAGTTGTCGCAAGCTGCCGGTCATGTGCTGCAAGCCATCTTGCAACTTGCCGATTTCGTCTTTGCGCGAGCCCGTGGGGAAGACGCTGAGGTCACCCTCGGCAATGCGCCGCACCCGGGCCAACGCTTCGCGCAGGGGTGGCACGATCTGCCGCGTGATCAACACTGCTGCCAGCCCGCCCAGCAGCAGCGCCAGCACCAGGCAACTGATCAGCGTCCACGCCGCATCACGGGTATCGTCCTGGCGCATCTGCATCTGCTGGTCGTACAGGTCCTGGCTGGTCTGCAGCAATGCATCACCCTGCTTCTGGATGTCCTTGAGCAGGGTGTCGATGCGGGTCAACGCCGCGCGGTGAGTGTCCAGCGAGGCCCGGTAGGCGGTAACGGATTGCGTCAGCTCATTGAGCAGGCTTGCACGCGAGCCCTGCAGAACATCCCCCAGGGTTTGCAACGCGGTCAGTGTCGCGTCAACGGCCTTGGCCGCAGCAGCGTACTGCTTGCCATTGCCACCGTAGGTGTAGCCACGGGTTTCAAAGCGCGCATACAGAAATTGCATCTGCAGGTCGTTGACCGCCTTGTAGAGTGCCTGGTCACGCAAGCCGTTCTGTTCACCCGTCAGGCTGTCGAGCTCATCCAGGCGCTTGAGTGCGCTGTCGCCGCTGCTGCGGCGTACCGCCCGCGACTGCTCGATCTGCTCATAGGCCTGGCCCAAGGATTCAATACCCCGCTGGTAGGTGGCCAGGTATTCCGCCAGCGAGGCAATCCGCCGTGCATTCTCGGCATTGGCAAAAAACCCTTGCAGCTCGACCAGGTGCTGCCCAACTTCGACGATCTTGTCCTGCAAAACCTTGGCAGCCTGGGCGTCGCCTTCACTTTGCAGGTAAGCCGAACGGTCCAGGCGCATCTTGGATATGTCGTCCATCAGCCGGTTGACCGCACTCATGCGGTCCATCCGGTAGGACAAGCTGCTGATGGCGCTCCAGCCTGCGCCAATGCTCAAAACCACCAACAGCAATAGCAGGCCGAAGCCGATCATCAGCTTCTTGGCGACAGTGAGGTGGGTTAGCCAGTTATTCATATCATTGCATCCTTGAACGATGTCGCTGCCAGGTCGCGATGTAATGAATGCGAATGGGCAGCTGGGCGCGCCGCCCAAGCGATAAAGCGGACCGGGCTGGGCTCAGGCGATATTTGAGGCAGCTCGAGAGCGTGACAGGGCCATATAAATCAATCAAATGCAAATATCGAAGCAATTGTTGCGAATGGGGAATTAATAGCGGCTATTTACAGCGTTTCCCTAGTGCCTGCATCCGATCAGGGCAGGCTTTCACTGCATGGCCTTTTGACGCTATTTTGCTGAGGTGCCGCTTTACGTCAGGCGCTTGAACATCATAGGAATACCGTCATGCGCACCATTTGGTTCTTGTTACTCCCGGGCACACACATTCTGGACCTCGGCGGGCCGCTGCAGATCATGGCCAGCCTGGAAGAGCTCCGGTTGGCGCCGGTCAGCGTCCGTTGCATCGCAGCCAGACAACAGATGAGCAGCTATCAAGGTGTGACCTTGAGCGGCTTGCATCCCCTGCCCGAACAGCTTTCGCCCGAAGATATGCTGTTCGTGGTCGGCAACAAGCTGTCTACCAGCCCCAGCGACGCTGCGACCATGGCCGCAACCGCGCAGTGGCTGGCGAACGTGATGGGGCAAACCCCAGACGTGCAACTGTGTTCCATCTGCACCGGCGCGTTCCTGCTGGGCGAAGCCGGGCTGCTGAACGGCCGTGAATGCACCACCCATCACCGCTATGTCGGCTTGCTGCAGGCACGCTACCCAAAAGCCAAGGTGCTGGAAAATCGCCTTTTCGTGGAGGACGACGGTGTGTTCACCTCGGCGGGCGTGTCCAGCGGTACCGACCTGGCCTTGCATATCGTGTCGCTGCACTTCGGCAAAGCCGTGGCCAACCAGGTGGCCCAGGAACTGGTGATCTACCGTCGCCGTGCTGGCGAAGATGTGCAACTGCGCGCGGCCGACCTGGCACGCAACCACATCCACCCGCTGGTACACGCGGCCCAGGACTATATCGACACGCACCTGGGCAGCAGTTTCAGCTTCGAACAACTGGCCAGCCAGTTCAATGTCAGCTACCGGCACCTGGCACGCCTGTTTCGCGAGAACACGGGGCAAACCCTGCAGGACTACCTGCGCGCCCAACGCATCGACCTGGCCCGTGACCTGTTACGCGGCAGCCGCCTGAATGTGGAACAAATCGCCGAACGTTGCGGTTACGGCAGCAGCCATGCCTTTCGCCTGGCCTGGCGGCGGGAAATGCCGCAACCGCCGCTGCAGTTTCGCAGCGTGATCACCCAGGACAACACCTAGTATCAGCGACCACTGACGGTGGGCGTGGCGAAACTGTCTGTGAAAAACGCTACCACAGCCTTGCGCGACGCCTCCCGGGCTGTTGGGTCCGGTGCCGAACGCCCCAAGCCGCCCTGGCCACGGTGCAGGAACGGGTCCTTGTATTCCTGCGCGGCTTCCAGGCCATTGAAGCCATGCTCGGCACCGGGGTAGACCAGCACCTTTGCCCGTGCCTGGTCTTCGGCTGGCAGGCTTGCAACCAGTTTGGTGCAAGCCTTGGGGTCATCATCGTACTGGTCCTTTTCACCGACCAGCACCAGCAGGCGGGCCGGCGCCAGGTGCTTCAAGTCATAGCCTGGCACACGGTTGTATCCCCAGCACACGGGATAGAACGCTGCCAAGGCTACGGGGCGCACCCCAGAGGCCTGTTGCAACTCATCGTCGATGGACGCAGACGCGGCGAGCATGGCCTGGGCGCCACCCCATGAAAACCCGAGCACCCCTACCCGCTCGCTATCGACCCCTGGCTGATTGGCCAGATAAGACAAGGCGCCCGCCAGGTCCGGCAAGGTATCGTGAACCCGGGGCGGCCGCCCCTGTGCGCCGCCAGCCAGCCGGCGCGCGCCCCACATGTCCAGTTCCAGCGTGGCGATGCCGCGGGCATTGAGGTCGGCCGCGTGCAACGGCCCGCGTGAGTCCATCCCCGCCGAGCCGTGCAATATCACCACAGCCGGTGCTGGCCCGGCCTGGTTGGCCGGCATGGAGAGCACCGCTGGCACCCTGATCGGTTTCAGTTTGCCGGCAGAAGGCAGGGGCTGGCTGTAGAACGAAACGAGCCGCTTGCTGACGCTGGCCACAGTCTCGCCAGCGTCGGATGCAACCTCAGCCTGGGCCGCTGCCAACGGCAGCGCACACCCCAATAACAGGCTGATGGCCAATTTTTTATACATTTAACGACTCCTGAACGCCCCAAAGGGCTTTTATTGCTGCTGTTTCACAAAGAACGGACGCCCGTCTCAGCCGCACATCGCCATCGCTGCCACACCCTCGATGGGCCAGCGGCCAAGCGCCAACGGGTCCAGCACCACCATTGCGATCAGCACACAGCACCCCAAGCCGAACGCCACGGCATAACCGCGCACTTGCCGGGCGGTGCACGCGCCATACACCGCGACCAGGGCGAGCAATTGCATGCCCACGGCAAACACCCCAATGGAGAACCCGGAAGCGAGCAGTTCAGCCATTGGCGACCACACTGCGGGGGCGGCCCGACGCTGCCTGTACCGCGGGTTGGAAGGCCACGGCATCGAAGGCCTGTTGCAGGTCGGCCTTGATATCGCTCACCCGCTCCAGGCCGACGCACAGCCTGATCAACCCGTCGGAAATGCCGGCGTGGCGCCGCGCTTGCGCATCCAGGCGGCCATGGGTGGTGCTGGCCGGGTGCGTGACCATGCTGCGGGTATCACCAATATTGGTGCAGCGCGCCACGCACTGCAGTTGATCGATCCATTGCCAGGCCGCTGCCTGGCCGCCGAAGATCTCGAAACTCAGCAAGCCGCCATGGCCATCCTGTTGCCTGCACGCCAAGGCATGCTGAGGGTGTTGCGCCAGGCCGGTGTAATGCACAGCGCTCACCAGGGGTTGTTCGCCAAGCCACTGGGCCAGCTCCAGGGCGCCCTGTTGCACCCGCAGCATGCGGATTTCGAGGGTTTCCAGGCTTTTCAGCAACAACCAGGCATTGAACGGGCTGCAGGAAATACCCAACGTGCGCAACACGCCCCTCAACACCTGCATCAGGCTCTTGGAACCGGTCACTACACCGGCCAGCGCACGCCCCTGGCCGTCCATGTACTTGCCCGCCGAATGGATGACCAAGTCCGCACCCAGGCTGTGCGGGCGCTGGAGCACCGGCGTCAACAGGGTGTTGTCCACCACGACCAGCGCATCCTTGGCGTGCGCCAGAAGGCTGATGGCACGGATGTCACCAATTTTCAGCAGCGGATTGGAGGGGGATTCCAGCACCACCAGGCGGGTCTTGTCGTCGATCGCCTGCTGCCACTGGCCCAGGTCGGTAAGGTCGACGAACCGCGCCTCGATGCCGAACCGCGCCATGTAAACGCTGAAGGCACTGGCGGTGGTACCGAACACATCGCGGCTGCAGACAATGTTGTCACCCTGCTGCAGGAACCCATGGCACAGCGCGGTGAACGCGCCCATCCCGGAAGCGAACGCCACCGCATCTTCGGCTTGTTCGAGCGCCGCCACGCGGCCTTCGAAGGCTTGCACCGTGGGGTTGGTGAAGCGGCTGTACACATTACCCTGCTGTTGCCCGCTGAAACGTTCTGCAGCCTCTTGCGCCGACGCAAAGGTATAAGCAGACGTCATGGCCAATGGCTCGCAGAAAACATCGGACAAATCGCTGACCCGATTGCTGTGCAGCGCCGAAGTTGCGTCAAAGCCGTCCAGGCCAATCGCAGACGATTGCATGGTGCATCTCCTTGTTTGCATTGAACAATGCGCAGTTGATCGGGGGCTATTCCGCTTCAGCCACTGGCGGGGCCGAGGCTTCTGCGGCCACGCGTGCCGAAACCAGCCACAGGGAAGCCAGTGCAGCCATCACGGTGGCCGTCGCCAGGCCAACCAGGGTCAACTGGTAGCTTTGATGCCGGTCGAAATCCAGGGCGCCGAGCTGTGTGGCCAGCAACGCACCCAGCTGGTGTACAAGGAACAGCAGGCCAAACACCTTGCCTTTGATTTCGGCGCCATACAGGGCAAAGCAGAATGCTGACGTGAGCACCACCGTACCCAGGTAACTGGCACCGAACAGCACCGCAAACAGGTAGGTACCCAGCGGCCCAGGTGTGGTCAGCAGGACGATCACCGCCGCCGTACGCAGCAGGTAGAACATCATCAGCAGCAGCCCTTTGTTGTAACGGGTAGCCAGCCACCCAGCCATCAGGCCACTGACCAGTTCCAGCACACCCAGCAAGCTCAGGCCGCTGGCCTGTACCGAGCTAGGCAGCCCCTCGCCCTGCCAGAACGACACCAGGTGCACGTCGATGAACGCCATGGTGGCCCCACAGCTGGCGAAGCTGAGGGCCAATACGAAGAACCGCGAATCACGCCACAGAAACGCGACCGAGTGCTTGACCAGCGCCGCCTGCGGGTCGGGCTTGAGCGCAACGGTGCGCGCCACCCAGTACAGCGCCAGGCTCAACGGCACCAGGAAGATCAGGCCGACCCAGGAGAACACCGGCTGCCAGCCCACGCGCTGCTGCAGCATGATCCACAGCGGCGAAAGCACGATGAAGCCGATCGACGTGCCATTGGTCACGAAAGCGAAGGCGAAGGCCTTGAAACGCTCTGCGACCAGGCGATCGACCAGAATGCCCATGGGTACGTAGGTCATCGCGGCAAGGGCGAAGGCACCCAGCAGGCCATA
Source organism: Pseudomonas sp. UBA6699 (assembly GCF_002454615.1). Lineage (NCBI taxonomy): Bacteria > Pseudomonadati > Pseudomonadota > Gammaproteobacteria > Pseudomonadales > Pseudomonadaceae > Pseudomonas > Pseudomonas sp. UBA6699. Next base: position 18,162 of record NZ_DKJF01000123.1, on the reverse strand, counting down.
CAACAGGGTGAACAGCATCAGCTGGCTGCCGACCAAGGTCACCCCCAGCAGCACCACCCCTGCACTTACGCTGCCCAGGGCAACCGTGCTCAGCGGCCCAACCCGGTCGCTCAGCCAACCCACCACCGGCGACACCAGGCCAATGGTCAGCACGAACAAAGAACCTGCCGTGGCCAAGGCTGCACGCCCGCCACCAAAGTGCGTGGCCAGGTCGACGAAGTACACTTGGTACAGCCCTTTCAGGGCGCTGGACAGGAACATCACCACGAAGCCGACTACCAGCACCGAGACGATCAGGGTTGAGCTGAATTTCTGTTTCATGGCCAATCCTCTGCGCGGGGTATTACACCGCTTCGGCCTGGGGAGCCCGGCAATACACCTGGTACATGTTTTCGTACATCGCGTAGAACAGCTGGCAGGTGTGATCTACCGCTTGCAACGCCTCTTGTTGCATCTGGGCCGTGGTGCACAGCTGCGAAACCAGATCCAGGCCTTCGTTGACGTGGCCAACGTCTTCCTTCTGGTGCACGGAGAAGAACAGCAAGTCGTGCTCGGTCAGGCCGTACGCCCGGCCGAGCAGCACGTGACGTGCATCACCGGCAACGGTCTCGAGGTTTTGCCCCTCGCTGGCGATCATCACCGCGGCAGCCCCCACGTGGTAACGCGCCGGGTCACGTACCGCCTGCAGGCGGTAGTCGATCAGCTCCCAGGTGGCCGGCAGCGGTTGCTCGGCATCACGCTCGGCATCGCTGATGCCCAGTGCACGCAAGAAATTCTGCATGAGCACCACATGGTTATCGGTACGCGAGAGCCGCCCGGTCTCCTCCTCGAAGCAGTTGGTGATCAGCGCGCGCTTGTGGGCAGGCAGCGGGCAATGGAAGAACAGGTGCTCGACATAAGTCAGGAAGTACTTGGTGAGTTGGTAACCTTGCAACGCGACCTTGCGCAGCAGCGGCTTGTTGCCTTCAGGTGAAAGCAGGGCTTCGAAGATCGGGTGAGACAGCGTCAGGTGGTGGTGCAGTTTCTGTTCCAGCTGATCGCGAAAGGCTGCAGTCGACAAGGCCATGGTGGCGTTCCTTGAATGATGGAAAAGGGGGCCCTTGGCGGCGATGGCCGCAGGCGAAGGATTGAGGGCGCTTCAGCTCAGGTTGAGTCGCTGGGCCAGGCTTTGTACTGACTGGGCCATGTAGTGGCCGCGGTGCTTCACACCGTTGACCCGCGCGTAGTCGTCGAGCACGCCGTAGGTCTGAAACCCGAAACGTTGCCATAGGCGGTGGGCACGGGTGCCTTCGCGTACGTCCAAGGTCAGCAGTTCGATACCCTTCGCCTGGCACAGCCGCACGATTTCCGCGAAGGCCCGGGCCACCAGCCCGGAGCCCCGGTAGTCTGGGTGTACCACGCCTTTGCTCAGGTCAGCGATATGGCGGCAGTTGGGCATGCTGCTACGGGACAGGATGACCAGGCACGCCGCGCCGGCAGGTGCACGGCCGAGCAAAGCGTAGGTATGCCCGCCCTCGATACGTGCCTGCAACGCCGCGGCGAAATCGACACCCTGGTCGACCGACATCGCCTGCTCGTAGCCCAGCACCCCGCCATCCTCAACCGTGCTGTTGATGAGCGTCATGATGTCCAGTGCAACAGTACGGTCAGCCCGTTGTAGCCATTGCAACTGCGCCTCGGTGGAAACTTGTGGCGCCAAGGAGAGGGAGGTGTTCATGGTGAAATCCCGTGTACGTTCAGGCAGGGATTTAACCGTTTAGGTGTAACGTGGAGTAAGCAGGCAATCGGACAGAAACCGGAAAGATAGTGACAACCCTCAACCTGCCCGGGAACCGCGGCGCAGACGCTGTGCTGCACCGCGCCGCCTGCTCGGCGCGCAGGGTCGCGCACCCGCCCGGTGCCGTGGCATTTTTCAAACGATCCCTGCGCCCCTGCGAACCCGCCTTACAGCCGGGCCTCAAGCGGCTGCTGCAGCAACCCACGGGGTAACTGGAAGCCGTTGAACGGTTCCTGGGTAATGGGGTTGAACGCTTTTTCAGCGCTGAGCCGGTAGCGCATCACGCCATCACCGGTGCTGAAGCTCAGGTCCACGCTGGTTGCGGTTCGCCCATTGAGCGAACCGCGGCTGAGCAAGCGGAACATCGACCAGGGGCCGCGGTACTCCAGGCGGCTGCTACTGCCGTTCTGCCTGAGCAGGGTCAGGTTACTGCGCACGTGCCGGCCAAGCGTGTTCGGCCAGATGATGCCGGTGAGCTGCCGCGGGCCATGGGTGTAGGCAATCAGCTGGCCGTCAAGGTCCAGCAGGCTGGTGCGCTGGTTAGCGCTGAGCCCCAGCGGCTCGATGCTGAACTGCACGCTCAGGTTGCCACGCTGGTCGAAGAAGGTTTCGCGAATGCGGTTGGCCTGCGCCAACTGCTCGATCACATCGCTGCGGATCAGCGACTGCCCTTGCGGGCCGGCGCGCAGCGCCTCGAGGTTGTCGTGCAGGAATGCCTTCAGGTATTGATCACTGAAGCGCTGCAACCGCCCCTGCGGCCCGAAGAACGCCTCGAAGTCATCCAGCGATGCATCCGGCGCCCTGGCCACGAAAGGGTAACGCCCGGCAAGGCGCTGCTGGAAGAAGCTGTAGACCTCGGTGTCCCAGCGCCGCTCCAGCTCGCGCAGGGCTTCGATGTGCAGCACTCGGGCGGTTTCATCGGCCACTTTCCTGGCGTGGTGATTGAGCGGTTCAGGCAAACCGGTGGCCACCCGTTGCAGAGTGCCGATCGGGTCCGGGCCGGTCATCGCAAAGCGCTGCTGCACCGCTTGCAGGGCGGCCTTGCCCCGGTCTGGGCTGCCCTGCACGGCCTTGGCGTAATCGTGCACGGCCACCATGGCCGCCAGCACTTCATCGTAATAGCTTGGCTTGTCTTGCGTTGCATGCAGCATCCCGTTCAGCCCCGCAAAAGCCCGCTGGATGGCCCAGGCCTGCTGGCGCTCAAGCTCGCTGCCTTTGGGCATGAGCGTGTCGCTGGCGCTGCCCGTGTCGGGTGCCTCAGCCGATGACAGCGAAGTGTTTTCCTTCACCGTAGCCAGCAGCCGATGCCACGGCGCCGCGGGCCCGGTCAGCTGCTGCAGGACCATTACGCCGTGTTCAAGGTCGTGAAAATCCGCCACCGAAACGGCATTCAATGCACGCCGCCAGCTGTTTATGTAGTCGGCGCTGTACAGGTTGCGCAGACGCTCGCTCAACACCACCCGGTCAGCGTCCGAGTACTCCAGCTGGCTGCGCTCACCCAGCGCCCACTGGTCGATCATCGCCATGTCGGCGAAGCTTTGGCTGCGGGGCTCGAAGTACTCTTTGAAACCCTTGGCGGTGTGTATCGGCGCCAGTCGCACATCCTCGCCGCTGGCCCCAGCCGAGCGCTGGTACACCACGTCGAACGCGGGGCCGACCTGCTGACGCAAATCCAGGCCCGTGAGCAGGTGTTCCTGAGCCTGCTGCTTGAGCCCGGCATATACCCGCTCCGGTAACGGCACCTTGCGCAACGCCGCCTGCACCACGGCGATACGCTGGCGGTACTGCGGCAACTCGGTGTCGGCATAGGCCAAGGCGTACTTCAGGTGGCGCATGAGGTCGCGCTGCAGCTGCCCTTGGCCAGGAAACTGTTGCTGCCACTGGCGGGCCATCCATGTCTCGACCCACTCAGGCCGCCGATTCTGGCGGTCTTCCAGCATGCGGTAAACCCGCAGGGCAGCCATTTGCCGTTCACTGCCAGGCGTAGCGGCATCCATGGCGTCGATCACGCCACTGGCCAAGGCCGGCAGGAATCGCCTGGAGAGCAAGCTGAGGTAAGCCTCATCGACACGCGGGCCAATGATACGCCCCTGGTAGAGGCCTAGATCGGAAACACCCGGCCAGGCGGCGCGGTAGTCGCCAAATACTGAAACCGCATCGCGGATCTGGTCCAGCGGCTCCAGCAGGTTGCGCCCGGTTGGGTCCAGGCGCTGATCCACCTGGTGGTGGCTGTACTCCCGGCTTTTGGCGAGCACGTTGGCGGCCTTGGCGCCATTGATGTCGAAAAAGCGCTGCCAGCTGGCAATAGCGACACAGAAAGCCAGCATGCCTAAACCCGAGCCGACCCATAACAACCGGCGCTTGCTGCGCGCCACCTTGATGTTGTCTCCGGCAAGCCCCGCCTCCTTGTAGATGACACGCCGGAACGCATGCTGGATGAAGTAGGCAAACGCTTTGCCTTGCGCCTTGCCCTCCAGCAACGGAAGCGCTGTGTTGTAGGGCTGGGCTGACTCGCGCACGAAGGCGTTGAGCACGTCCCCTTGCTGAATGACCGAAGACCAGTACACCCCCCGCACCAGGGCGGGTGTGGTGTAACGGTCACTCGCCAGCGTTTCTTTCAGGAAACCCAGCAGTATCGGGCGCAAGCCGATCAACTGGGCATGCAACGAGAACAGCCGCGCGCGCTGCGGCGCACTGGCCAAGGTATCGAGTCGATCCACCACCTGCTCGAACAGCCGATTGAGCAACTGCTGGTAATGATCGCCATACTCCTGCAGCCAGGCATCGAAGGTGCCGACCGTATCCAGCTTGAAGGTGAAGCCCAGCATGTTTTCCCGCAGGTCGACGGGAAGGCCCCCATAGAGCTGGTCGAAGCCGTCCAGCAGGTCGAATTTGCTCAGTACCACATACAACGGCAGGCGCGAGCCCAACTGGCTGCTGACTTCGTACAGCCGCGTGCGCAGCCTGTGGGCCAAGGCAACACGCTGCTCGGGCGTACCCTGCAGTAACGCAGGCAGGTCCACGACCAGCACCATGCCATTGAGTGCCCGCTGGCTGCGATTGTGCACCAGCCAACCCAGCAGGTGCTGCCAGAGCCTGGCGGGGGCAGCCGGTGGCACCTGCGAGGCACCTGGCGCCCCGGCGAGCGAGCCTGCCGGCGAGTCCTGCCTGATAAAGGCCCCGGGCGGGTCGATGATCACCGCCTCGTTGCTGACCCACCAGCCTATCGGGAAGGCCAGCGCCTGCACCTGTGTACCCCGCGCCTGCACCTTGTCGATCCGGGTCAGGGAAAAGCTTTGCTCCGTACGGTCGATGAAACTGGACTTGCCCGCATGCTGGTCGCCTATCACCAGGTACCAGGGCAATCGGTACAGGGCACGCCGCCCTCCCGCACTGCCGAGCAATCGCGCCAGCCCTTGGTCCAAGGCGTTTTCCTGGGCCCGAAGCAACGGCAATACGCTGTCCAGCTCTGCGGCCGCCGCCTCGTTGCGCTCTGCCTGAAGGCGCACGTAGCGCCTGCGCAGCACCAACAGCCAGCACAGCAGCGGCACCAGCACGAGCACCAGGCTGGCCAGACTGCGGTGCGCGATGCTGGCAAGCGGATGCTGTTCACGCCATGCCCACTGTGGGCCTAGCCACCAGATGGCGACCAGCATCAGCACGCTGCCCAGCAGAAGCAGCACAGGCATGGCCAGGCCGACTCGAGTCGCCAGGGGCAAAAGCCAACGTTTCAATAGCGTCCATCGTTGATTCATGGCGGGTCCTAGTCCTTGTTCTGATCGGCCAACGCATCAGGCGCGGCATGCTGTTGCAGGCGTTTGAACACCTCCGGCTCCCAGGCACTGGCCATGGTTTGCTGCATGGTTCGGGCAACGCTGGCGCACAGGTCCTGGGCCAGCCACGAGACGCCGCGCGCGGCCAGCAGACCGGCCGCGATCACGGTGGTGTGGCAGCGCTCACGCGGCGCGCGAATATCTGCCTGCATGGCCTGGAGCCTGAGCAAAACCGGCTCTACCCCACCGCTTTCCAACTGGCTGACAAGTTCTTCGCGCAGGCCCACGAACTCTTGCGCCGTTTCAGCTTGCGGTTGCTGGCCTGCGCCTTTGAGCCAGGCCATGCACTGGTCGTCCAGAAACGCCGTGCCGTCGCTGAAGCACAACTGCTGCAGGGCGGGGATACGCTGGACGAACCGGGCAGTCGCTGCGCGGATGGCTTCGGCCACCTCAGGCATTGCCAACCGTGTGGCGGTGGTGGCCGCAAGCAAGCTGCCGCGCATCCAGAAGGGGCAAGCCGACACGCTTTTTTCGATCCGCTGCAGCAGCGCCGCGTCGAATACGCTGCCGGCAATGGCCTCTTCATAATCGCCGGCGATCTCCAGCGGCACCGCCATCAGCTCGGTGCGGTGACCTTGCCCCGCCTGAGGCGCGGCCTGGATGTGAGCCCACAAGCCGAAGCGACGCAACTGATACCCCGCTGGGTCGTAGGGGTCCTGCTGGTTGATCAGCTCAGCCATGCTCAGCACCGCCCTTCGTGATTCACGCTCGTTGCCTAGCGACACGCGGGGCATGGGTGTGGCGATGACTTCGGCCAGTGGCGCGGGCTTGATGACGGGCGCCGAAGCCCTGGCCGCAGCAGGCTCGCCTGCGCCACTCGCCCGTTCCGAGTGCTTGCGTAGCAGCCGCGCCATATCATCGAGCATGGCGTCGTCCAGCAGGGCCACGGCTTGCAGCTGTTGCAGCCGCAGCAGCGCCTGTTGCGCCCCGGCCGCATGCGCAGGGCTATAGGTGAAACGGTCCAGGCGCGGCAGGGCTTCGTTCAAGCGGTTGAGCACCAAGCCAACCAGCTTGCGCTTACCCAGGTAACCCTTGGGCCCTGGCTTGGGATAAGCCGTCTCCCAGTAGCGCTCGACCATGCCGGCCAGCAAGGTCAACGTGAGCGCCCAGCGTTCCCAACAAGCACTGCGAAGCCATGCGGCACTCAGGTGTGCCACGATGCGCAGATGCTTGCACTGTTGCTCCAGGTACTGGCGCGACGCTTCCTCGATGTACACCCAATCGATAGTGGCCTCCTGCAGGCCACCCAGCTTGACCATTTCCTGGTCGATGGCCTGGTAGGTCTCATCCTCCACATCGAACAGGCCGGCCGGTGCTTGCGCGTCGATGGCTGTGAGCAACCGGGCGATTTCCTGTGCATTGACCTCGGCTACCAGCGACATGCCTTGCGCACCTCGCCGATAAGCCGGTCAAGCCCCTGAGCGTCGAAGACCAACCCGCCAACGGCAGGGTTTTCGCTGTGCACCTGGATGCGCCGGGCCCCGATCAGCTGCCTGATCTGTTCGATTCCGGGCAGGCCGCGGCCGGCATCGAGCACCTGACCGTTCTCCGTCACCTGCCAGGGGGTTGCGGCGGTGGCGCCACGCTCCCCCTGCAAGCGCACCGTCAGCCGGCTGGCATCCACGGGGTGTGCGGCGATCAGTTGCAACCGCGAGATGTTCTGCAAACAGCTGATTACCAGGTAGGGGTGCGGTGCAGCCGAAGCGATTGCGGGTGCAGAAATCGTCAGCCCCTCGTCTTCACGCGTGAGCCGGAACGTCAAATCGTCGGGATTTCGGCCTGTTTCATAGGCCAGCACCCGACGCACCGTGGGTGAGTCCTGCTCCGGTGCCGACCACTGCGCGGCCACGCGGTGCACAGGTGTTCCGGCGGATTGATCGAAACAGGCCAGGCGCTCAACGTTGGATACGATGCGCGAGCAATTCTGATCGGCATGCACTGGCAGTGGCATGCAATTGATTATCAGAAAAAGACCTGCGCCAGAGGTATGTTTCGCCAGGCATCGCAATTAAATTCCCTCTCGATAGTACATATGCCCTGTACCAGCTCCGCTGATATTTAAACGCAATCACGAGCACTCTTACCCGCGAGTGGCAAGAGACTAGCTCATAAAAAATCGCAAATACAAACAAATATTTTTTTACACTTTGACCCTCGACTGAATAACAATTTCAGGCGCAAGGTTTTTACGCAAGAGGCAATGACTGCCCCGCTCTTGTTTATATCGTAATCAAGTCTGAAGGAAATTTCCTACAAACTAAATCAGAACTCGCGAACAACTATCAGGGACTTCCCACACAAACCAAGGAGAGATTCTGCGATGGCAAAGCCCACAGGATCGGTTGCACCCAAAGAACGAATCAACATCCGATACGTGCCCGCCACAGGTGATGAACAGGCCGAAGTAGAGCTGCCGCACAAGATGCTGGTGATGGGCGATTTCGGCCTGGATGACGCCCGCGCGCTGGAAGACCGAACGGTCATGCGCATCGATAAACACACCTTCAACAATGTGTTGAATGACGCCGACGTCAGACTGGCCATGTCGGTGCCCTCCATGCTCACCACGGCTGCCGACGCGGAGCTGGCGGTTCATCTGCAGTTCAGGTCGCTCAATGACTTCGCACCAGACGGTATCGCCCGCCAGGTACCGGAGCTGAGCAAGCTGCTGGAGCTTCGCGAAGCGCTGGTGGCGCTGAAAGGCCCACTGGGCAACGTGCCCGCGTTCCGCAAGCAACTGCAGCACCTGCTGAGCAACGAGCAGGCCCGCAAGCAACTCGCCGAAGAGTTGAACCTGGTGCTTGAGGCGCCAAAAGAAGACTGAGACAACGGAGCGTCCCATGGCAAAATCAACCAGCACTCCCCTCGCCGCTGAACGGTCGGGCGAAGCATTGAGCAACGCCACGTTGCTCGACCAGATCATGGCCGAAACCAAACTGGTGCCCGCACAAGAGGGCTATCAAGTTGCTCGCCAAGGTGTATCGGCCTTTATTGCCGAAATACTCAAAAGCAATGATCCAGATCAACTCATCAACAAACACCGCGTCGATCAGATGATTGCAGAGCTGGACCGGGTGCTCAGCCGGCAGATGGATACCATCCTCCATCAACCGGCATTCCAGGAACTTGAATCTTCATGGCGCAGCCTCAAACTGCTGGTCGACCGCACAGACTTCCGCGAGAACATCAAGCTTGAAGTATTGCATGTCAGCAAAGACGACCTGCTCGATGACTTTGAGAATGCGGCCGATATTACCTGCAGCGGTATGTACAAACACGTTTACACCGCAGGTTATGGGCAATTCGGTGGTGAGCCGGTAGCGGCCATGTTGGGCAACTACCACTTCGGCCCCGCTGCCACAGACATCAAACTGTTGAGTTACATGGCGTCTGTCGGTGCCATGGCGCACGCCCCCTTCCTTGCCGCCCCCGCACCCGATTTCTTCAATTTGAGCAGCTTTGAAGAGCTGCCCAACCTGAAGGAGATCAAAGACATCTTCGCAGGGCCACGGCATGCCAAGTGGCGCGCCTTCCGCGAAAGCGAAGACGCTCGACACGTTGCGCTGACCGGGCCACGTTTCATGCTCCGCTCGGCCTACCACCCTCAGGAACAGCCGATCAAAACCTTCAACTACGAGGAAAACATCGACGGGCGACACGACAACTACCTGTGGGGCAACTCCGCTTTCCTGCTGGCCAGCTGCATCAACGACAGCTTTGCCCGCTACCGGTGGTGCCCGAACATCATTGGCCCGCAGTCCGGTGGCGCCGTCGAGGACCTGCCCGTGCATCTGTATGAGGCGCTGGGGCAACTGCAAGCGAAAATTCCAACCGAGGTGCTGATATCCGACCGCAAGGAATTCGAGCTGGCCGAAGAAGGCTTCATCGCCTTGACCATGCGCAAGGACAGCGACAACGCCGCGTTCTTCTCGGCCAATTCGGTCCAGAAACCGAAGCAGTTCCCCAAGACGCCGGAAGGCCTGCAGGCCCAAACCAACTACAAGCTGGGCACGCAACTGCCCTACTTGTTCATCGTCAATCGCCTGGCCCATTACATCAAGGTGCTGCAGCGCGAGCAGATCGGCAGCTGGAAGGAACGCCGCGATCTTGAGTCCGAGCTGAACAAATGGATCAGGCAGTACGTCGCCGACCAGGAAAACCCTTCGGCCGATGTGCGCAGCCGTCGCCCATTGCGGGCCGCGAAGGTCGTGGTTTCGGACGTTGCCGGGGATCCGGGCTGGTACCAGGTCTCGCTCGCCGTGCGCCCGCACTTCAAATACATGGGCGCAAATTTCGAGATCTCGCTGGTTGGCCGGCTTGATACCGAATGAGTGGTTTTTTCAATCGCTTGGTGACGGACCCGTCTGTTACCCGCACGCCTTCCCGGCAAGAAAACGCTGCCGAAAAGATTGCCGCCATCAAGCGCCACGTGGAAACGCTACTCAATGCACGTCAGGGCTGCTCACAAAGCAGCCCTGAACTGGGCCTGCATGACTTCAACGGGCATGCCACAAGCAGTGGCGACCTGTTGAAGCAAGTGAGTGCCGACATACGCCGCACCATTCAGCGCTTCGAGCCGCGCGTGCACGTGCGCGCGCTCAAGGCCATGCCCGCGTGTCACGCCCCGCTGGAGCTGCATTTCAGGCTGGACTGCCAGGTGCAGGTCAACAACCACCACGAGCAGCTGCAACTGGAGCTGCTGGTCAACGGCCATAGCCGCCATACCCGAGTGAGGTGACCGATGTCACTCAAGGATCGATTCAGCGAAGAGTTGCGTTACCTGCATGAACTGGGCAACGACTTCGCTACCGACAACCCACAACTTGCCCGGCTGCTGGGCAAAGGTGGCAGCGACCCGGACGTCGAACGGCTGATGGAGGCTTTTGCCTTCCTCACCGCCAAGTTGCGCCTCAAGCTGGAGGATGACCTGCCAGAGCTGACGCACCCCATGCTGCAGTTGCTGTGGCCCAATTACTTGCGGCCCCTGCCAAGCGCCACGATCATCCAGTTCACGCCACTCAAGCAAGCGCTCAGCCAATCACACTGCATTCCCAAGGGCTCACCGTTGTTCTCCAGGCCCGTGGATGGCGTGCCTTGTGTATTTCGTACGTGCACGGCCGTGGACATCCACCCGTTCGAGATCCAATCGGTCAGCGCTACCCAGACGCTCGACAGTTCGGTAGCACGCATCGAACTGCGCACCCTGGTCGAGCGCCCCTTGAACACCCTCGGCTGCGACAGCCTGGATTTCCACTTGAGCGGTGATGACAAAACAGCCCGCACGCTCTACCTGTGGCTTGCTCAATACCTCAAGCATGTCGCGGTAACGATCGATGGCCAAGTGCACCGGTTGCCGGCCAGCAGCATCATCTTTCCGGGCTTCAGCGCGAACGAAGGGCTGCTGCCGTATCCGCAGAACGTCTTCGATGGCTATCGGATCCTGCAGGAATACTTCGTTTTCGCGAAGCGCTTCCACTTCTTCAGCGTTAGCGCACTGCAGAAAGTCTGGCCCGATCAAGCGACTCGGCAGGTGGGCATCGAACTTCACTTCACCCGCCAGCTCCCTGCCTCGGTGCGTATCGGCATGGCGGATTTGCGCCTGTTCTGCACGCCGGCGGTCAACCTGTTCAGCTACAGCGCCGAACCTATCGACCTCTCCAACCGGCAGGCCCCTGCCGAGCTGACCCCCAGAGGGAAAGAACGGCATGCGTATGAGATTTTCAGTGTCGACAAGGTGGTCAGCACCCGCACCACAACAGACGGCAGCACCGGCGAACACCTACGCACGTTCCGCCCGTTCGAATCGTTCGCCCATGAGATCGAGCATGCTCAAGGGCGCACGGCGTTGTACTACCGCTATACCCTCGAGGAGTCCTTGCGCGGCGAGGGCGTCACACATCGCATCGCCTTCGTGCGTGCCGATGCCAACGCTTACACCGGTGAGCTGGAAACGGCGTCCATCGACCTGACCTGCACCAACCGCGATCTGCCCCTGGCGCTGGGCGTTGACGACATCGATGTGATTTCCGAAGCCACGCCGGCGCTGACCACCTACACCAACATCTGCAAACCCACCCGCCCCTACCGACCAGTGCTGGATGGCCAGTTGCAGTGGGCGCTGGTTTCCAACATGTCGCTCAACTATCTGTCGCTGCTGTCTGCCGAGCCGCTGAAGGCGGTGATTCGTGCCTATGACTTCGTGGCCTTGCACGACCTGCAGCAGACACGCACGACCCACAAGCGCCTGGAAGGCATTCGCGATGTTCAGACCGAGCCTCTGGATTGGCTGATCAAGGGCCAGCCCATTCGCGGGCTACGCACACGGCTGAAGCTGGACCAGGCCGCCTTCCTGTGCGAAGGCGACCTGTACCTGTTCGGCTGCGTGCTGGCGCACTTCTTCGCCCTGTACGCCAGCATCAATTCCTTCCATCAACTGGAAGTGATCAACATCACCAACAACGAGCACTACACATGGCCCATCCAGACCGGCAAACAACCGCTGATCTAGCCGACAGGCTGCTCGCCGAGGCACACCAGTACAACTTCTACCAATTGCTGGAGCGCCTGCACGGCTTGCATGGGGATGACCTGGAACCGCGCTGGCCGGACCAGGCCACCCGGCTGCGCGTGCGGCTGGCCTGTGACCCACGGCTGACGTTTCCGGTTTCCGACGTGTACAAAGCCGAACGCATGCCCGGGGCAGAAGACCGCTACCGCGTGTGCGCCACCTTCATGGGCCTGCATGGCACTGACTCACCCTTGCCTGCCTACTACCTGGAGCAGGTGGCCTACGAGCATGCGCAGGGTATCGGTATGCGGCCGGCCTTTTTCGACTTCTTCAACCACTACCTGCTCAGCCTGCTGCACCGCGTGTGGCGCAAGTACCGCTACTACATTCGCTTCCAGCCAGGTGCCAGCGATGGCTTCTCCCAGTACATCTTTGCCCTGCTGGGGTTGAATGACAAACAACTGCGCGGCGACACGCCGTTGCCGTGGAGCCGACTGCTCAGCTTCGCCGGTGTCATCGCCAGCCGCAGCCGCGCACCGGGCACCGTCGCGGGCATCATCGCCCACTGCTTCGACCTGAAACAGGTGCACATCAGGGAGTTCGAGACCCGCTCGGTGCCTACGACAACCCGGCAACTGGTAAGCCTCGGCTGCAGCAACGGCGAGCTGGGCACTTCGTTCCTGGTCGGCAGCCGCACGCGAACGCGCAGCAGCAAGTTCACCATCGTGATCAGCGAGCTGGACCAAACCCAACTGCGTGGCTTGCTGCCCAGCGGCATCAACTTCAATCGCTTGCGCGCCTTGATCGACTTCCTGCTGCGCGATGGGTTGGCCTACGACCTGGAATTGCGGCTGCAGCAGAACGCGCTGTCGCCCTTCTGCCTGCACCCGAGCCAGGGCGCCCACCTGGGCTGGACCAGCTTCACCGATGACCGCCATGGCCAGATCAGCCCCGTGGTGCGCTTTCGGGGGCGCTCATGAGCACATTGACCTTGAACATAACCAACCTCGACCAGTTGCAGCACAACGTCACGGCCCGGCACACATTCGATCGCGCAGGCGGCACCATCGGCAGCGTAGGGGCCGCGTGGCTGATCAATGACGGTGCACAGAGCGTGGCACCGATCCACTGCGAGATCCGCTGGCTGGAAGGTAGCTTCTGCGTCATCGACCGCTGCGGGCGCACCTACCTGAACGACAACCTGGGCAGCCTGGGCACGCGGTCAGCCAGGCGGCTGCTTGAGGGCGACCGGCTTCGGGTCGGCGCTTATCGGCTGTTGGTCCAGCTGTCGCCAGCGGATGCCCGTTCGCTGGAAGCGTTATTCAACCCCGACTCACGGGTGCTCGACCAATTCATCCTGGATGCACCTGCAGAGCGTTGGCCTGCCCAGCCCGCAACGGCCCCGGTCGCCGAGATTTGCTCGGTATTCGCCCAAGGTATGGGCAACGATCCCTTGGCAGCACTGGACGCGGTGACGCAAGCCACGGCGCAGGACCCGCTGGACCGCCTGGTTGCAGGAGAACACCCATGACGCGTCATTCACTGGTGGCCGGGCTTCTGGCAACCCTGATCGGGCTCTCGGGCTGCACCGCCCTGGGCAAAATGGGCCAAGTGGCGCTGAACCCTTCGATACCCGTCGGGCCGCCCAAGGATCACCCTACCGAAATTGCTTTCAGCATCAACGCCAGCCCCACACTCAACAGCAACCCCAGCAGTGTGGACGTGCTGGCCGAGCAAGAAAGCAGCCTGGCCCCCAGCCCCTACGCAGTCACTTTGAGCGCGGGCGACCCCTACGCCCTGGCCGAGAAGGTCGGCACCCTGTTCGAGTTTCTGCAGGAGCAGTACCCGGCCGCCTCGCCTGTCGAGTTACCAGAGGAGGAGGCCGATCTCCCGCTTCGCTCGCCCTTCGAGCACAGCACACCCGGCCGCTACGAAGACGCGAACATGGTGCTGAGCTTACCGCGCAGCACCACGCCGGCCACCGAAGCGGTGGCTACGCCCATGGCTATCAAGATCCTGCAACTGCGCGACGACTCATTGCTGCGCAACAGCCTTTATGAGCTGCTGGACAAAGACCCCGCCAAGGCGCTGCGCAGTACCTACATTCGCGATGACGATTACCTGCTGCACCCTGGGCAGTTCAAGTTCATTCCCTTTACCGCCATCGAGCCCGAGACCCGCTTCGTTGCCGTGATCGCCGATTACCGCAACCAGGACGATGCCACCTGGAACCAGGTACTGCGCATTCCACCGCGGGGCCACCAGATCATCCTGTCGGTGTTGCTCAATGACACGCAGGTTTTGCTCAAGGAGCAAGACTGATGGCGCCTGCAACCCTGCCCTTCTCGCTCACTCACGCTGACACGGAGCGCTCATGAGTTCACGTAATCCCGTCCTGTGGCCTGAAGGCCTGTTCGTCAAACCGCAGCATTTCCAGCAGGCTACCCGCGCCGCTGAAGCAGCCCAGCACCAACGTCTGGCCAGCCTGAACGCGGCCTTCTATGGCTTCAGCGAGCTGCAACTGAACGAGGAATACCTGAGCCTGGGCAAGGTCGCGATCACCCGCGCCCGCGGCATCATGCCGGACGGTACGGTGTTCGACATTCCGGCAGACCTGCCGCCGCCGCCGCCGCTGGAAATCGACGACCACGGCGCAAAGGACAGCGAGGTTTACCTGTGCCTGCCGCTGCGCACCGAGGGCGGTCGAGAGGTGAGTTGGCCCGACAACGCCGCCAATTTCCGCTACAGCGCTCAGCCCCAGGAAATCAAGGACACCCACAGCGCCGATGGCGACCTGGCCCAGGTCGATCTGGCAGTGCCCAACCTGCAACTCAAGCGCAAGGCTGACGACAGCAGCGCCTACACCCGCCTGGCACTGGCACGTATCCTGGAGCGGCGACCCGATGGCAGCCTGCAACTCGACGAAGGGTTCTACCCGACCAGCGTCTCGGTACGGGCTGTGCCCGCACTGCAGCGTTACCTCGAAGAAATCACCAACACCCTGCGCGAGCGCTCACGCAACCTGGCCAGCCGAATCGGTGCTGCTGGCCAATCCGGCATCGCCGATATCCGCGACTTCAACCTGTTGCAAGCCATGAACCGCTGGTGGCCGTGCTTCCAGCACTTGGCCAGGCAGGGGCAGACACACCCTGAGCAGCTGTACCTGCACATGAGCCAGGCGTGCGGCGAGTTCGTGACCTTCACCGACGAAAGCCGGCTGCCTGCCGAGTACCCCGCTTACCAGCACAGCGCATTGCGTGCGTCGTTCAAACCCCTGCAGGACACGTTGCGCCGCGCCCTGGGTACGGTCCTGCAGCCGCGGGCGGTCTCCCTACCGCTGAACGCGCTGGATTACGGGGTAATGACGACGACGCTCGAAGACCGCCGCCTGATCGATAACGCGGACTTCATCCTCGCCGTGGGTGCAGACATGCCGCCGCCGACCTTGCGCCAACTGTTCATGCAGAAGGCCAAGGTCACGTCCCTGGAAACCTTGAATGACCTGGTGCACAAGCAACTGCCCGGTATTGCGCTACAACCGCTGCCGGTGGCGCCGCGCGAGCTGCCCTTCCACGCGGGCTTCAGCTATTTCGGGCTCGACCGCCGCGACCCGGCCTGGGCCTGCATGAACACGGCCAACGGTTTCGGGATTCATATCGCCGGGGAATTCCCCGGGCTCGAGTTGCAGTTCTGGGCAATCAGGAGTGAGTGAAATGCACGCGAACGACCACCCGGGCGATGGCAGCGCACCTGCGAAAGTCGAGCAGCTGCGCTGGATGCTTGAAAACACTTCAGGCACAAAGGGGGCAGGATGCTCGACACCCACGCCAGAACCCGATCCGGCGGGTGAAGGCTACCCAGCCGATCCGGATTTCCAACTGCGGGGCGGCTACAGCAACGTGATGCTGGACGCCGCCGCCCCTTTGCTCGGCTTGGTCATGCGCATCCGCACGCTCGATACACTGCCCAACCTCGAACAGGTGCACCGGCAGGTGCGCAACCAGATCGAAAATATTCAGCAAGAGCTGCGTCAGCATGGCTACGAGGCCACCCAACTTCTGGCCTATTCCTATGGCCTGTGCCTGTTCATCGATGAAGCCGTGATGGAGAGGCCCTGGGGCCAAGCAAGCCTCTGGAGCCAGGAGCCCCTGCTCAGCATCTACCACAGCGAAACCTTTGGCGGCGAAAAGATCTTCACCGTGATCTCGCGCCTGATGCAAGAACCCCAGCGGTACCAGGACGTACTGGAGTTCATGTACTTCATCCTGTGCCTGGGCCTGAAGGGCAAGTATGCATTGGCACCAAAGGGCGAAGAAACAATGAAGACCCTCATTCACCAACTCCACGTAATCATCCGTGAGCTGCGTGGACCTACGCCGACAACGGTCTGCGACCCCTACACCAACGTCGCCCCGCGCAACTTCCGCATGAACCGGCAATGGCCCTGGTGGAGCCCCTTGGTGATTTCCGCCATTGCGATGGCTACAGCCTACGGCATCTACAGCTACCGCCTGCACCTGATCACCAATGAGGTGCTGCAGTCGCTCAACGGCATCTTGCAGCAGTAAACAGGCGGCACACCCGAATTCAACGAATTGACGGGGCATTTACCTCGTTGAAAAAGCCCATCGATTTCGATGGCCACGCTGCCCTTTGTGCACGTGCTTATCCACATGGACGCAGGAGAAACTGCCATGCCAACACCCGCTTACATCAAGATCGAGGGCCAGACCCAAGGCAACATCACCGCGGGCGCCTTCACCTCCGATTCGGTCGGCAACGTGTTTGTCGAAGGCCACGAAGACGAGATCCTGGTACAGGAAATCAAACACCGGGTAACCGTACCTACCGACCCGCAAAGCGGCCAGCCGGCCGGCCAACGCGTACACAAACCGTTCGCCTTCACCAGCTCACTGAACAAGGCGACACCGCTGATGTATCAGGCGCTGGCCAGCGGCGAAATGCTGCCGACCGTTGAAGTCAACTGGTATCGCACTTCCGTGGAGGGCAAGCAAGAGCACTTCTTCACCACCAAGCTGGAGGACGCCACCATCGTCGACATCAACACCACCCTGCCTCATGCACAAAACAAGGAGAACGCTGACTTCACCCAGTTGATCGAGGTGTCGATGTCATACCGCAAGATCTCCTGGACCCACGTCACCGCAGGCACCGAAGGCTCCGACGACTGGCGTAAACCGATCGTCTAACCCGGCTGAACACTCCTGGCAGGCATGCCCTGCCAGGGGTTTTTGAACTCTCAGACGGCGGAAGGATTTTTCATGGCCAGCCAATCTGATTTGCGGTACACCTTCGAGCCACTCGTTGGCAATGCCGAATTTGAAGTGGTGTCGTTCGAACTCAAGGAAGCGATCAGCACGCCCTTCACCCTCGAACTGGAATTGATCAGCTTCGAACCCGACATCGATTTCGGCCAACTGCTGGATAAACCCATCGTGTTCACGATCTGGGATGGCAAAGGTCCGGTGCGTTACGTGCACGGCCTGGTCAGCCGATTCAGCCAGGGCGAAAGCGGCTTCTACCGTACCTACTACAACGCATTGGTCGAACCCATCCTGGCCCGCGCCGGACTGCGCTCGAACTGGCGCATCTTTCAGCAAAAGACCGTCCCGCAGATTCTTGAGCTGATGCTCAAACGTCAAGGCATCGTTCAATACGAGCTTCGCGCGATCAGGGATCACCACGTGCGCGAGTTCTGCGTGCAAGCGGGCGAGACCGACCTTGCCTTCATCGCCCGCCTGGCGGCTGAAGAGGGCTTTGTCTATCGCTTCGAGCACAGTGAAACCCTGCATAAGCTGATCATCACGGACCAGCTGCTATCCCTCGGGCTGATCAGCCATGGGGCGCTCAAGACCGACAACGGTGACGAAAGCTTCTTCGACGGCGAAGACGTTATCGACCCCGACACCGTGCTGTATCAGTCCGACAGTGGCGGCGATCAGGCCAGGCCTTGCCTATGGCGCTTGCGCTACAGCGAGCACGTCAGAACCTCGCGACAGGTACAGCGCGACTACACCTTCACC
>NZ_DKJF01000046.1:33902-65819 GCF_002454615.1 Pseudomonas sp. UBA6699 | reverse complement strand
GGCCAGGTCGTCGCCGGCCACGGGCGCGAGCGGCACGCCCGGCACCAGGGCGCGCAGCCGCGCCAGGCCCTGCGCGGTCTCGACGTTGACGACCAGGCCGACCGCGCCACGTTCGCGCAAAGCGGCGGCGCGGCGCTGCAACCAGGCCCGGGAAGCCTCGTCGTCGCCGATGACCACGAACGGCCGCAGGCCGGGCGCTTCGATCACCCGTCGCGCGACGGTGCCGGGCGTGAGCTTGGCGCTGCGCACCGGCAGCATCGCGGCTTCGTCCGCCCGTGTGGCAGGAACCTGGGGCGTCGGGATGGACGGCCGCGCCGGTGCGTTGGCGCGCGGCTGGAGATTCAGGGCTTCGTAGTACGGCAATGCCGACGTGCCGCCACGGTCCTCGACAACGATCAGTGGCTCGCCGGCACGCGAGGCCAGCGGCAGGCCTGACAGCAGCATGAGTAGGCCCGTGAACGCGAGATGGGCGGGATGGGGTTTCGTCATGGGGAGGTCTCCTGGCGCGCCGCGAGGACCGCGGCGGCTGGTCGCGTGCCCTGCACGCGGGCAAGGTGGCGCGACACGCTGCGCCGATAGCGGGCGGCGGGCTCGCCGCCTGCGGGGCGGTGGTAGCGGCCGATCGCCAGCAGCCAGTCCTCGCCGGGGGTGTGCTGCTCCTTCAGGATCTCGGCGGCAACGGCCAGGTTGCGATACGGATCCAGCAGGTCGCACGCGCCGGTAAAGCGGTGCTTGTGGTAGCCGAGGTTGATCTGGCCCAGGCCCGCATCAATGCGCGTGTGCGGCGTGGCGCGCATCGCCTGCTGCAGGCCAGCGCAGGCGTCGGCGCGCGTGGCGAAGC
Organism: Pseudomonas sp. UBA6699; assembly: GCF_002454615.1. NCBI lineage: Bacteria > Pseudomonadati > Pseudomonadota > Gammaproteobacteria > Pseudomonadales > Pseudomonadaceae > Pseudomonas > Pseudomonas sp. UBA6699. The sequence continues at coordinate 64,978 of NZ_DKJF01000046.1, read as the reverse complement.
GGCGCGACTGGCCGGCGACGTTGAGGGACCACGGCCACGGCACCAGGCGCCCGTTGCGCCGGATGCCGCTCTCCTGCAAGGCCACGGCGTAGAGCACGGTCGAGGGGATGCCTGCGCGCTGGGCGGCAAGCTGGTAAGCCGGTGGCGGAACCTCCTGGGCCAGGGCGGCAACGGCATACAGGCCGGCAGTGAGCACCAGTGCGCGCAGGGGCATGGCTACGGCTGGCGCTGCCATTGGCCGTTCACTTCGCGCACGGCGGCGGGCAGATCGCCGGGCAGGCCCAGTGACAGCCAGCGGCCGCCGTCGTGGTTGAGCGTGATGCTGCCGGCGCGCACGCGCGCCGGGTCGATCTGCGCGCGCTTGGCCCAGTCGCGGATGCGCGCGTCATCCTGGCGGCTGCCCACCATGTACAGGTCGAACTCCGCGCCCGAGGATTGCAGGCGCTGCACGAGCTGTCCGCAGGCTGCGCAGCCGTCCTTGACGAACACCGCCATGCGGCCGCTGCCGCGCAAGGGACTGCTGGATGGGCCGGCGCCCGGCTTGTCGTCGGGCAGGTTCACGCGCTGCATCCCCGGATTCAGGCGCTGCCAGGCCTCGTCGTAGGCGCGCTGGTAGGCGAGCAGCTTCTCGACGCGGCGCGCTTCCACCTGCACCTGCAGTTCCGCATAGCGGCGCCGTTCTTCGTCCGTGCGAGCTTCGATGCCCAGGGCGGACAGCGGGTCCAGGTTGGGCGAGTAGATACCCAGCGGCCCATCCATCAGCTCGCGGTAGCGTGCCCATTCTTGTGGCTGCAAGCCCCATTCGGTTGCCACCCGGTCGTCCAGCACGCGGGCGGCCAGCGGGCGCTCCTGGCTCTGTGCGTTGCGCGCCGAGGTCGTTGCGGGCTGCTGCGCCCAGGCGGGCCATTGCGACGACGCCACCAGGACCGCGAAAAGGAGGATCGACGGCTTCATGGGGTGCTCCGGTCAGGGAATCGCCACGCGGCGGGTCTGGTTGCCGGCCTGGAACACTGCGGTGTTGCCCTCGATCGCCTGCAGGCGCCACGGGCCGACCGCATCCCCGGGCAGCAGCACCTGAAGTTGGGCGGGCGTGAAGTCCCCGATGCTCGGCGCGACGGACACGCTGCGCTGGCCGGCGCGCAGTTCGGCGCCGACGACGCGGAATGGCAGCGGCGGCAGCTCGGTCTTGGAGGCGGCGGACGTGCGCGATGCGCGCCGCTGGGCGGGTGCGGTGGCACGCGCGGCGGCTTGGCGCGCCTTGATCTGCTCGACCTCCGCGCGCAGCGCCTGGAGGTCGTCGGCCGCTGCGTAGCCACTGAGAGATTTCTCGACCTGGGCCGCGCGTGCTTCCAGAATCTGGCGGGTGTCTTTGAGGTCAGCGTCCGTCGCGACGGCCGGGCGCTGCTGGATGGCCTCGATCGTCTCGGCCAAGCCAGTTGCCTGCGCTTCCAGGCGTTGCAGGCGGGAATCCAGCCGCTCCTGGTCGGCCTGGTCGCTGAGGGCCTGGTAGCCCAGGGCCGCCAAGACGCTGAGGAAGATCAACCAGAGCCACATCAGGCTCTGCACCACCACGGCGGCGGTCGATCGCTGGGCAGGTTGCGGGGCGTTCATGGCTGGCCTCCCGAAACCATGGGTGCCAGCGGGAACGTCTGCACCGCCTCGGTGGCGGGTGGCTCGGATGGGGACTCGGCGACCGCGCGATCGCCGGGCCGCTCGAAGCAGATTTGCCGTGCGCGGTCATCCGCGTGCAGTTCCCAGGCCGGGCCAGCCAGCGTGAGCAGCGCATCGCGCAAGGTCATGGGGCCGAGGTGCAGGTGTACCGCCGGCAACGGCAGCGCGTACAGCTCGATCACGGCATGCGCGGTCTGGCACAGGCCATAGCCGCTGCGTTTGAGCACGTGCCGAAGCCCATCCCCGACCGTGGCGCGGGCATCCTCGGGCATGGACACGTCGATGGTCTGCAACAACAGGTCGCGCTGCGCCGCCATGGGTGCCAGTTCGACCAGTGTGTAGCGGGCGTAGCGCACGACCGGGATGTACTCGGAAGCCTCGGGTTCAGGCGCGGCCAAGACTTCCGCGATGGTGTCGGGCGCGACCGGCGCAGTCGTCGTCGCGCAGCCACCGGCCAGCACCGACCACAGCAGGCCGAGAAATCCCGCCAGAAGGCGGCGTTCGGGATAGTGAAACCACGGTGGAGAGGGGCACATAGCTCGGCGTCCTGAAACATCCAGCCCTCACCATCGCCGCTCAGGCCGCGAGCGGCAGCAAACAATGCGAACCAGGCAGCGTCCGATTTACCGGGAGCGGCAAAAAAAACGGCCCCGAAGGGCCGTAAGTGGAACGTGTCATGCGGCGACAAGCTGCCGGGCCAGTGCGACCTCGACGGAATCACCGTCCTGGTTCAGGACATCGAGCCCGGATTCGGGCACGTCGCCCGAGGTGGACTGCGAGACCATGATCTTCTTGGCCATCAGCTCCAGGCAGGTCATCTGCGAGGAACCGGCGTAGCCGAGGTAGATCACACGCACGGGCTGCTTCTGCCCGATGCGCCAGGAGCGGCGTGCCGCCTGCTGGAGCGAGTACACGTTGTAGCCCGACTGCATGAACACGATCGTCGGGAACTCCAACAGGTCCAGCCCCGTCTTGACCAACTCGGGGTTGGTGATGAGCACGTCGATGCCACGGTCCAGTTGCTCGGCGATCCAGTCTTCGCGGCGGCTGGCATCCACGCTCGCGCGCAGCACCGCCACCTTGAAGCCTTCCTGCTCCAGCAACACCTTCAGGCGCGACGTGGTGTCGCGCGTGCCGGTATAGACCGTGTAGGCCAGGACCTTGCGGCCCTGCGCCTTCTCCTCTTTGCAGATGTCGATCAGCTCACGCTCCTTGGGGCTGATCTCGAACTCGTTGAACTGAGCCGGGACAAACGCCAAGGTGTTGCGCGTGCGCGGATGCACCACGGTCTCCGACCGGAAGCAGCAATCCGGCCAGGCCAGCAGCACGTTGAGGACCACACCCAGCAAGGTCGTATCGCGTCGCGCCAGAGCCTGTTTCAGCTCCGCGGTCAGCCGACCCGCCAGATCGCGGTAGGCCGCGGCTTGCGCCGTGTCCATCGCGACTTCACGGAACTCCTCGTCATACGGCGGCAGGACGTTGCCACCGATGTCCTTGAGCTTGAGAAAGATCGTGAACGGCAGGATGCAGCGCAGCACGCCCTTGGGGCCAAACCCCGGGGCCTTGACCGTGCGCACCGATACCTTGGTGCCCTTGGCCGTCTTGTGCGCCGTGCCGGTGCTCTCGGAGTAGATGTCCTTCAACACCCCGTGATCGCGCATGAACGCCATCGCAGCCGAGGTCATGCTGCCGCTCGTGGTCGGGCGGTAGCCGTCTTCGATCATCCGCCCCGGAAGGGCTCGGAACAGCAGGTGGAACAGGTCGTCCCCGTAGCCGCCCATCAACGTGCCGGTCAGCAGCAAGGTCTTGCGAGCCTTCGCCGCCAGCACGCCCATGGCCTGGCCCTGGGCACTGCCCCCGTTCTTGTACTCATGTGCCTCATCGGCGATGAGCAGGTCGAACGTGCCTTGCGGCAGGTAGCGTTTGATGAACTCGGACGGCTGATAGCCGCCCTCGCCAAAGCCGAACTCCATGTTGGCCATCGCACGTTCCATGCGCGTGGCCTGACGGTCGGAAAACACCAGCTCGCCGTTGCCATCCATGAGGTTGATGAACTCATGGATGTTGTCGCCGAGCATCGACGCCAGGAACCCGTCACCGAACTTTTGCATCAGCTTCTGCGCGGTGACCTCTCCGATGGTCGGTATGCGCTTTAAGGCTTTGAGCACGGCCGAGGACTGGTCGCTGCCGGACAGACTGCGCGGGCGGATCAGTGTCCACAGGGGCGCGGCGCAGTGGCCGCACTTCCTGCGGCACTCCTCGGCTTGGAGCGCGATCGGGTTGACCGGCTCGCCGTCGAGGTCGGTGATGACCGTGCCGCAGTCCGGGCAGGCCGCCACGTCGCCGTGGCGGGTGCGCCGCGTGGTGAAGACAGGCTTCCAGTGAAAGCCCATCCGCATCCTGACGCGCCCCAGGACGAAGAACTCCTGGCCCGTGGGCTGCACGCCCAACTGCTCGCGCAGCTTGATGAGCTTGACGAGCGTATCCGGCCCGTTGAGTACCCACACCTTGGCACCGGCCACCGTCTCCTGGATCTCGCGCCGCCACTTGTAAACCAGGTGGGGCGGCGACAGCACCAGAGTGCGGCGATAGCCTTCGGCGTTGAGCACGGCGGCCGTGGCAATGCCGACGGTCGTCTTGCCGCAGCCCATCTCGCCATTGACGATCGCAGCACGTTCGCCACGGTCGATCAGCAGCTCGGCGGCGGCGTGGACGACTTCGGCCTGGGCTGGGAACAGCTTGCGCTTGAGGCTGGCGACCACCAGTTGCCGGTGCGCCTGCGGTTGGCCGGTATAGACCGGCGGATTAGCGCTGTTGAGGGCGTCGAGTAGTTCGTCGCCGAACTCGCCGACAAAATCCTGAAGGCTCAGGGTCAGAGGGGAAGATTCCGCGTCGAGCAGTTCGCCCTGTACGGGCGCGGATTCAGCGGCAGTGGTTTCGAGATCGAGGGACATGGTGATGCTCCAAAGAAAAATGGGGCATGCACCACCCCCAGCGGGGCAATGGCATGCCCCGTGGTGGGAAGAGAATCGACGCGTGGCTGAGGGTGGTTGAAGGTGCTGGCCTGGGCGGCCCGCAGGTGAACCGTGCTCAGTCTTCGGACGGAAGCACGATGACGGTTGCGCAGCGCTGCGAATCGGTGACGATGCGAATGGCGAGCCCCGGATGGATCACGTAGTGCGATTCCAGCGACGCGCCCGATTGAAGCGCGCTGCTGTTCGTCTGCCATTGCTGGATGTTGACGTCGCCCCAGTCGCCACGGGTGTGGCGCCTGAAGTACGGGATCGGGTCCAGGCGACCCGCGCGGACCAGGCGGTCTACACCTCTGCTGAAGATGAGCGCCCCGATGGGGAACGCCAGCCGCTGGCAGTAGGTTTCGATGCGATGCGATGCCATGGGCTCCTCCTTGATGAGTCATTGAGCCACGACACCCCTGCCGGAGTGAAGTGGCTCCGTCAGGTGGATGAGGATGACGATGTGGGGCCTCAGATCAGGTCCCGCTCTTCGGGAAGCTGGACCACCGTGGTCTGGTGGTCCTCGCTGGTCTTGACGATCAGCGCCAGGTCCGGCGTGATCCTGAACTGCGAGATCATTAGGTTGTCCTGTTGGATCGCCACGTCGTTGGCTTGGCGTGTGGCCTCATCGATCTCGCCCCAGTCCCCGCGCACATGGCGCTGGACATAGGCCAAGGGGTCGATCAGGCCTCGCCGGGCCAGCCAATGCACCTTCTCGCTCAACTTCAACGTACTCGGTGCGAACAACGGTTGCTTGTGCGGCGCAGGCCGCTTGAACGGATTGGGGATCATGGTGTTTCTCCTTCGAGTTGGTACAGCAGGACGGCAGCGCGTCCGGTGGATCAGCGAATGGTCAACACCTCGCCCCGTGTCGCGGAGCCAGGTGTCATGTCCCACGCGCGGATGACGGGAACGAACTTGTCGGTGAGGATGCGGGTCTCGGCGATGGAGCCGTCTTCGCGTTCGGTGAACTCCCGCTGGAGCGTCTTGTCCTTGTGGGTGTCACCTTTGACGACGAGCACGCGCCCGGTCTTGGAGCGCACAACCCCCGAGATCGCACCCGCGGCCAGAGCCAGGGCGAGATGCCAGCGGGACAAGGCCCGCGCCGGTGGACGCAGCGATTGCTGCGCAGCCCCCAGGTGCGTGTCCTGCGATGGCCACAAGCCTTGCAGCCTGCCAACCTCATCGGCGAACTGCTCGGGCTCCATCGTCACGCGGAAGAAATGCTCTGGCTCGGCCGGGCTGGCGGGGACGATGTACGGCAGGAACGGCCACTCGCTCGGCAGTTCCTCGGCTTCGACTTCGCCTTGCCCTACCTGCAACAGCAGATTGCGCACGGCCTTGACGCCATCGGGCACCTGCTCGCGCTGGCGCACCCGGCGTCCGAAGATCACCACCTGCTTGAACTGCGTCTCCACCGCTCGGTAGATGCGCAGGTCCGTGTAGTGGCGCGTCAGCCAGCCGACCAACTCCGCGTCGAGCACGTAGCCGGGGACGATGAAAACCAGCACGCCGCCGTATTGCAGCAGCGAGAGCGTGCGCTGGTAGAACAGCTTTTCAAGGCGGGCACGGCCCTGGCCCTGATAGCCGATGTTGCCGTTGACGTCCTTGGACAGGTCCCCATACGGCGGGTTGAGCCAGAGCAGCCCGAAGGACTGCTTGGAGACCATCGTGTCCATCAGGTCCGCGTGCAGGCAGTGATCGACCAGGCCGCGGGCATGGCGCGCCCGCTCCGCGTCGAACTCGACGGCGAACGCCTTTGCCTGCTCGCGCCCGAGGGCATGGGCGGCTTCGGCGATCGCCACGCCTTCGCCGGCGCAGGGATCGAGGATGCACATCGGCCCGTCGCTGGGCATCAGTGCGTTGAGCGCTCTTTCGAGCGTGGGTTCGTCGGTCGGGAAATATCCGTTCTTGACGAAATTGCGGGCGAGCCGCGGGAACATGAGGGCCATGGAAGTCTCCTGGTTGGCGGGGATGAAACACGGAAGTACGCCAAGGCGTGCCTCCGAGGGTGGGTCAAGCCGCTACCGCTTCCGGCGTCCAAATCTTGGCCGGATACGGATAGGCGGTGAGCGCGTCGCTGCGGATCAGGGAGCCGAGCGCCAGGGTCAGCGCCGGCACGTCGATGGCGAGCCGATGGCCTTCCAGCGGCCCGAGGGCGAACGGAAGGCGGGCCAGCATCTCGCGGGTTTGCAGCAGTTCCAGCACGGTCTCGCGCCAGTGATCGAGCAGCGGCAACGGGCAGGTGTCCCGCACCAGCATCCACAGGCGGTCAAGCCTGTGGGCGCTGTCGCGTGGCAGCAGTGCCAATGCGCTGGCGTTGGCCTTGTCGGGCTTGACGCAGCGCCGGTCGAACAGCCACACGTTGGACAGCGAGCCGAACAGCGTCCGCCGGTACGCGCGCGTGATGCGCTTTTCCAGGCGATCGACGTTGCCGATGAATACCGGGACGCTGCCGCCCTGGTCGGTGATGACGTGGAACTGGTCCAGTCCCTGCTCGTCGCGCCCGAGGGTCAGGCGAGCGAGGAACTGCTGGACGGCGGTGTCCCGCGCCCAGATGGACAGGAAGATCAGGTTGCCCTGGTCATCGCCGACGCAGGCGTCGGCCATCACGTCCGGGCATTCGTCGATGCGGTACAGCGTGGAAGAAGTGTTTGCGGGCATGGTGGTGTCCTCGGATGAACGGGAACAGCACCGCCCGCTGGGGCAAGTACTGCCCCAGGGGGTGGAAGAAAACCGCTCAGTCCGGCTCGAACTGCCGGGTGTGCGGGTTGAAGTGAAGCGGCTCGTCCGCCGAAGTGATCGGCGTGAAGCCTTCCAGGTAGATGTTGTTGAGGTACTGGTCGCGGTAGGTCAGTGCCTGCCGTGCCTGGTCCTCGGTGAGGCCGTTGTCGATGAAGTACGCCAGCATTTCCTCGTCGGAGGACACTTCGTCGTTGGACAAACTCCCTTCAACGAGTGCCAGCAACGAGGGCGGAAGCGTTGCCAGGATCGGGTCCATGTCGGTTCCTCCTGGCTCAGGCCATCGACGCCGCGGCGGATGCCGCGGATGCCGTGGGTGTGCGCCGCCGGGCGTGGTAGGCGCGAACGCCTGCACGCCAGTCGGCGGACTGCTCCGGTGCGAGGTCCAGATAGGACAGCGGGCACGTGTAGTAGTACGGGTGCATGGACTCGTCCAAGGACTTGTAGCCCCACTGGCCGCCGCTTCGTTCAAGCAGATCGCAGCGGATGTAGCGCAGGGACTGGCCCGGTGCGAGATCACGATGCACGCCTTCGACCTTGGCGGTCACTTCGGCGACGGACCACAGCACGTTGCCGCGCAGGGTGTGAGCGATGACCTTGACGCTGGCGCGCTCGGTCTCTTGCGGTGCGATCAGTTCCGCGATCAGTTCGGACCGCGATTGGTTTGAGAAATACCAGCCCATGAGAGGCCTCCTCGAAAAGTTGAGCTGAAGGCCTCCCCGTGGGGAAGAACCCCCAGCGGGTGATGGAATGCCGCATCTGCGGCGAAGGAACCTATGCGTCGCCCTCAATCCCAGTCGTCATCGTCTCGATCACAACCGGCCGGGCAGTAGCCGAACTCGATCCCGTGCGAGCAATAGCCATGCTCCGCATTCCAGTCCTGGGTTTCCTGCCGTTCGGCAGGTGTTGCGTAGTCCCATTCCTGGGCCGCGATTTCGAGAGCCTGAGCACGTTGCTCATCCGGCAAACGATTGGCCTGTGCGTCGATCGCCGAACTGAAGAGCGTCACGTAGTGGTCGTAGGACAAGCCGCAACCGCGCTGGGCGTGTGCGGCGGCCGCTTTGCAAAGGTCCCGCCACGCGGGTTCATCCAGCGTTGAACGCGGGGTATCGCAAGCGATGGTGGACATGATGGAGACCTCCAGAAAATGGCCAGGGCCTCCCCCGCATGGGAAAGGAACCCCGGCGGGTGGATGAAGAACACCGCGCATGCGGCGTCTGCGATCACGCAGGTTTTGGTTCGGCCTGGCGGCTCCACTCCTGCGTCTTGAAGTCCAGCGCGTAGCCCAGCTCGCCCAGGCGGGCGATCTGCGCGCGCAGGGTGCGGCGGTCGATGGTCGAATCCAGTTTCACGGACTCGCCCAGCGGCCACAGCAGGCCGAAGAGCGCGGCGTCACCGTCTTCGGTGCTGCCGGGGGCAGCGGCCGTAGCAGGCGGTGGCGCATCCACGCCGAAGGGCGTGGTATCGACCAGCGGGTCCGCGGACGCCTGCACGGGTGCGGGCTTGGCGGGCCTGGACGCTTTGGTGGGCTTGGCCGGCGTTGCCGCAGGCTGCGCCCCTTGCTCTTCATCGAGCGGATCGACGTCCTGGGTGGCGAAGCTGCGGGCTTCGTCGCGGCTGAGTTTGTCGATGCCGTTGAGCGTCATGCCGTCGAGGCTGGCACGGATCTCGAACCGCATGCCGCCGCCGACCGGATAGGACTTCGGGAAGATGTACCTGATGATGAATTCCCCGTCGTACTTGCCTTCGGGGTACTGCTCCAGCTCCGGGTCTTTGACCTCGAAAGTACCGAGGTGCGTCGCGAGGCGGCCAACCGTGAACGGGCCGTTCTTGCCGCGGATGGTACGCAGCGTGAGCTGGCCGGGGACGACGATGGGCGCAACAGATTTCTCGGAAGCCGATGGGGTTGCCATGATGGTTCTCCTGATGATGAATGACGGGCCGCCGACGGCACCCGGTGGATGAGAGGAAATGGCCTCGCCCGAGGTGGGCGAGGTCCGCGTGGCATCACGCCTTGAGCTGGCGCATGCCTTCGGCCAGCAGCCACAACGCCCGGTTCAGGCGCAGGTTCTGGTCGATGCCTTGCACCGGACGGGTGCGCTGATTGCGGCCGTTGGCCGTGCGTCCGTTCAGGCCCCCTTTGACTAGGTTCTCCTGGACGCGGTTGAAGACGGCCCACAGGTCGTTCTTGCGGTCGTCCCATCGCCGAGGGGCCAGCAGTTGGCTCTCGGTGACAGGCGTGGACTTGGCCGGATCGTCGTACTTGAGTGCGAGCGCAGAGTTCGCAAAGACCTCCGCTTCGCCCTCATCGAGGGTGATGGTGCGCATCGCATCGCGCGCGTTATGCACGCGCTCGAAACCTTCGAGGACTCCGTAGGCACCTTCGATCACCTGGCTGGCCACGTCGCCCTTGTGGGGAACGCGGATGTCTGCGGTGGTGTCACCGCAAACCAGGCCGTTGTGGCAGACGAACCGGAACATGCCGGCGAGCATCTGATAGCTGCTCGTGCCGTCATGGCTGTTGAGCAGGATGATCTCGTTCGCCTCGTCGCCGTTGATCTGGCTTGCATGGCGAAGTCGGATGAGGTGCTTCGTGTACTCGCGCCGGTCTTCGTTGCGCACGCGCGTCTGACACACCATGAAGGGCTCGAAGCCCTCCTGGCGCAGCTTGGTCAGCACGGTCGAGGTCGGTATGTAGGCATACCGATCGGACCGGCTCCCATGTGGAGCGTCGGCGAAGATCGACGGAACGACGGCACGAATGCGGTCGTCCGAGAGTGGGCGATCAGAGCGCAGGATCGGGGATTGCGGAGCAAAGCGGGATACCAGAGACATGGCTGATCTCCTTTGAGAAATTCGACAACCGCGTGGCCGTGAGACCACGCGGAACTCGGGGGATGAAATGCGCAAGCACGCGTCCTGGGGACGCGGCGTACGTGGGGAGGAAAAGCGACAAGGCCCCGTGAGAGGCCGTGCCGGATCAGAACGAAGCAGCCAATGCCGGCTCCTGCTCCTGGACTTGCGCCTCGGGCTCGCGCTCGGCGGGCTCGGTGGCCGTGTCGATGGCATCGTCGGCTTCGGACGCGGATGCGTCTTCGGCCGGCGGCGCCTCGGCTTGCGCCTGGCTCGTCGGATAGACCTGGGTGCCGTCGATCTTGATGAGACCGATGTGGACCAGCGTCGATTCCAGGCTGGCGGCCGGTTCCCCGGCGTGCTCACCCTTGGTGCGGATGTACGGATCGATCTTCATGTCGTTCAGACGGAAGGCGATCAGCACCTTGCGGTCACCCTCGACGGCCTGAACGCACCGGCGAACCAGGTGCTCGGCTTCCGGGGTGGCGACGATGGTGTCGAAGTACCGATACTCCGGTTCATCGACAGGCCCGGCCAGTGCCGCGACGGTGCAAGAGAGGAACGAGTCGCCAGCTTTTGGGGTGACGTCCTTCACACGATTGAGATAGCCGATGCCGCGGGTGATCAACTCGTGCTGCTCGATCGAAGCCAGTTCGGCCCGGTCGATCAGTTCGGCCTTGAGCAGTCGCGCCTTGAGGGACGCGGCGGCCTGACCCTTCTGCTCACCCTTGTCGCGGATGTACACATCGCCCCACAGGTCACCGAGGCGAAAGCGCACCAGCGGGCGCTGCTTGGGATCGTCAACGCCGATGTAGCGCTGAACGAGCTTCTTGGCCTCGGCACCCGAGACCTTGACGTCGAAGTAGCGGTAGCTGGGGTCCCGGGCGGGGCCGACCAGCGCGGCGATGGTGCATGCCAGGAAAGGCTGCGCACGGCGGCCGCCCCGGACGGGCACTTCACGGACACGCTGGATGTAGCCGATGCCCGAGGTGTGGAGGTCGAAATACGATTTCTCGTTGGACGTGGTGTTCATGGTGAATCTCCATTGGGATGAAGCGGAGACACACCGGCCCACGCATGCGGGGAAGGTGCGTGACCCCGCGGTGGGTTGATAAGGCGAAAGCATCCGCCACCAGAGGCTGGTGGCCGCTCGCGGAAGGATGCGGTGCGAGCTGGCTCGGTCACGCAGTGGGAACTGCGCCGCAACCTCGAAGACCGATGGTTGCCTGGCATGTCGCTGACGACGTCAGCAGGCATGGGGCCAGCATGGCGGGGCCTCGCGCGCGCGGCAGCAATCAATCGGCACCCGGGCGCTTCCCTTTGTCCGCGCCACCCGGCGCCTGTCACAGGCACTTGGCGCCGCGCAGGTGCTCGGGGGTATCGGCGCGCGGACGGCCGGGACGGCTCCAGGCGCCGCCACCGCGCGCGCCGATCAGCCGCCAGCCGGCGGCGCGCAGGCTGGCGCCACCTTCGTCGGGCATGGTGTAGGTGAGCAGGCGTATGTAGCCCAGCGCCCTTGCCGCCTGCCAGGCCGCGCCGTAGAGCTTGCTGCAGGCGCTGGGTGTGCCGTCGGTGCACAGCCGCGTGACTTCCAGCGTCCAGGTGCCGCGCGACCGGGCGGCCGACAATGGCCACGCCGTGGATCAGGTCGCTGTCGCTCAGCGTGACGGCCAGGGCGAACTTCGCGCCCTGGACCGGGCGGTGGTGGCGATGGTGCGACAGAACGAATGCATTGGCCGTGCGCAGCGACACCGGTAGGAGGTGCAGCCTCGGCGAGGTCGATGGCGTGTTCATGCGGTTGTCTCCGGTGGCATGCCGGCGTTGTGGCCGGCGGGGCGTGCCTCGGCGGCTGGAGACAAACGCGCACGCGCGGCGATGGCGGCGGTGCGAACAAAAGAAGGCCCCCGATGCGGGGGCTGCGAGGCGGTTGCCGCGTCAGGCGGGAGGCACCACTGCTAAGGACAGGTGCGTGGCGGTGGCGGAAAGCACGAGATCGTCCGCCGAGTGCTGGAGGCGCGTGAACAGGCCGTCCTTCGGGTCGAAATACTCCGCGAAGTCATCGCCGCCCAGCTCGCGGCCGGCGAGGTGCCACCAGTCATCGAACGGGTCGGTGTCCGGGTTGCATCCGACGGCGTAGGCGAGCAGTGCCTGGCGCCCATCCGGGCGACGCTCCCCACGCTCGGCGAGGAAGTACACGCCCTGATCCTTGACCAGGACAATGCGGCACTGATTGGGGACGTCTCAGAAAACGGAAAAAATCGTACGCTAAGCCGGTTGCAGCGGTCGTAGCGGCCTGAACTTGCCCGCGCCGATCTTGGCGCTGCTGCGCCAGAGGTAATCGCCGGTCAGGTTGATGTGCTCCCAGCCCAGCGGCGACAGGTACTGCAACAGGGCGTCATCGACAGTCTGGCCGTGACCGCGTAAGGCGTTTGAGGCCCGTTCCAGATAGACCGTGTTCCACAACACTATGGCCGCCGTCACCAGGTTGAGGCCGCTGGCCCGGTAGCGCTGCTGCTCGAAACTGCGGTCGCGGATTTCGCCCAGCCGGTTGAAGAACACGGCGCGGGCTAGCGCGTTGCGGGCTTCGCCCTTGTTCAGTCCGGCATGCACGCGGCGGCGCAGCTCGACGCTTTGCAGCCAGTCCAGGATGAACAGCGTTCGCTCGATGCGGCCCAGCTCGCGCAGCGCCACGGCCAGGCCGTTCTGGCGCGGGTAGCTGCCGAGTTTCCTGAGCATCAGCGAGGCCGTCACCGTGCCCTGCTTGATCGAGGTGGCCAGCCGCACCTTGGCGTTGATCGCCTTGCCGGACGCCTGGAACTGCTGCTGATGCTTGTGCTTGGCAGCGTTGAACAGCTTGCCCAGGATGCGGTCGTGCAGGTCGATGATTTCGTCGGTGACGGTGGCCATGCCCTCGATGGCGAGCGCACCAGGGTCGCGTAGCGGCGCTGTGCCTCGAACTTGGCCAGATCGGCGGGCGTCATCTGGCCGCCTTCGCGGGCGATCTTGAGCAGGCGGTTCTGGTGCACCGACCGCTCGATGCCGGAAGGCAGGTCGAGCGCCTGCCAGGCTTTGAGGCGCTCGATGTGTTCGAGTATGTGGCGCGAGTTCGGCTTGACGGGCGACTGGCGCAGCCAGGCCAGCCAGGTCGTCTTGCCGTTGTCGTGGCGCTTGAGCAGATCGTCGAGGCGGTGCCGGTGGGTGGCCGACAGGGGATCGGACAAGGCCGCGTAGATGCGGCGGTTGGCGCGGCTGTAGGCGTTCATCGAACACCTCCCTTTTCCTCATCCGGCGCAACAGGACAGTTGCTTCACGTCCTTGTTGAAGGTCTGCGCCGCGAGCTTCAGTCCCTCGACCATGGTCAGGTAGGGGAACAACTGGTCGGCCAGCTCCTGCACGGTCATCCGGTGGCGGATCGCCAGCGCGGCCGTCTGGATCAGTTCGCCCGCTTCCGGCGCGACCGCCTGTACGCCGATCAGCCGCCCTGAGCCAGCTTCCGCCACCAGCTTGATGAAGCCGCGCGTGTCGAAGTTGGCGAGCGCCCTCGGCACGTTGTCGAGCGTCAGCAGCCGGCTGTCGGTCTCGATGCCGTCGTGGTGCGCTTCCGCCTCGCTGTAGCCCACGGTCGCCACCTGCGGATCGGTGAACACCACCGCCGGCATCGCCGTCAGGTCCAGCGCCGCGTCGCCGCCGGTCATGTTGATCGCGGCGCGCGTGCCGGCCGCCGCCGCCACATAGACGAACTGCGGCTGGTCGGTGCAGTCGCCGGCAGCAAAGATGTGCGGTGCGCTCGTGCGCATGGCGCGGTCGATGACGATGGCTCCCTGCGCATTGACTTCGACGCCTGCCGCTTCAAGGTTCAGGCTGCGCGTGTTCGGCGCGCGACCGGTGGCGACCAGCAGCTTGTCGGCGCGCACTTCCCCCTGCCCGGTGGTGAGCACGAATTCCCCGCCCGCATAGGCAACGTGGCTCGCCTGGGTGTGGTCCAGCACCTCGATGCCCTCGGCGCGGAAGGCGTCTGTTACGGCTTCCCCGATGGCCGGGTCTTCTCGGAAGAACAGCGTGCTGCGCGCCAGGATCGTGACCTGGCTGCCCAGCCGGGCGAAGGCTTGCGCCAACTCGACCGCCACCACGGAGGAACCAATCACGGCCAGCCGCTCGGGGAGCGAGCTGCTTTCCAGCGCCTCGGTGGAGGTCCAGTGGGGTGTGTCCGCAAGGCCCGGGATTGGCGGAAGCGCCGGGCTCGCGCCGGTGGCAATCAGGCAGCGGTCGAAGTTCACCTCGTGCGTGCCGCCGTCAGCGGTCGCCACGGTCAGCGTGCGCGTGTCCCTGAACCGGGCCTCGCCGCGCAGCACGGTGATGGCCGGAGTGCTTGCCAGGATGCCTTCGTACTTGGCATGGCGCAGCTCCTCGACGCGGCCTTGTTGCTGGGCCAGCAGCCGCTCGCGCAGTACAGCGGGCGCTGCGGCCGGCAGGCCAGCATCGAACGGGCTTTCGCGGCGCAGGTGGACGATGTGCGCGGCGCGGATCATGATCTTGGACGGCACGCAGCCGACATTGACGCAGGTGCCGCCGATGGTGCCGCGCTCGATCAGCGTGACGCGGGCGCCTTGCTCCACGGCCTTCAAGGCAGCCGCCATCGCCGCGCCGCCGCTGCCTATCACAGCCACGTGCAGCGCTTGTTCACCGCCAACATGCTTCGTTTCGCCACCGAGCCAGCCCAGCGCCTTGTCTAGCAGGCCGGCAGGCTTGTTCGGCGTGTCGGTAAGCCGTGCGCGATAGCCGAGCGTGGCCACTGCGGCAACCAGCGGGGCCACGCTCACGCCTGCATCCGCCTCGATTTCGGCCTGCCGCTGCGGATAGGACACCGAGGCCGCGCGCACGCCGGGCACGTTCGTCAAAGCCTGCTGGACGTGCTCGGCGCACGACGTGCAGGTCATGCCTTCGATGTGGAGGGTGATCGCCTCGGCCATGATTACGCCCTCACTGCTTGACGCTGGACGGGTAACCCGCGTTTGCGGTGGCCTTGGTCAAGGCGTCGGCATTGGTCTTGGCCTCGTCGAAGGTGACGACGGCCTCCCGCTTCTCGAAGCTGACTTCGGCCTTCTCGACGCCGGCGACCTTGGACAGAGCCGTCTTGACCGTGATCGGGCACGCGGCGCAGGTCATGCCGGGCACCGACAGGGTGACGGTCTTGGTGGCAGCCCAGGCGGGCGCGCTTAGAGCGGCGGCCAGGGCGATGAGGGTGGTGAGGGTGGTGAGTTTCTTCATGGTGATCTCCTTTCAGTAGAACAGCGGCAGGACGTAGGGAAACGCGAGGGCAACCAGAACCAGGGCGGCCACGATCCAGAAGATCACCTTGTAGGCAGTCCGCACTTGGGGCACGGCGCAAACGTCGCCGGGCTTGCAGGCATGGGCTGGTCGGAAGATGCTGCGCCAGGCGAAGAACAGCGCGATGAGCGCTGCGCCGATGAAGATCGGCCGATACGGCTCCAGCACGGTCAGGTTGCCGATCCACGCGCCAGAGAAGCCGAGCGCGACCAGGACAAGGGGGCCGAGGCAGCAGGCCGAGGCGAGGACGGCCGCGACGCCGCCGGTCGCCAGTGCGCCGCAGCCGTTCTTGGGTTCCGACATAAGGTTCTCCTTCCGGGACTTCGCTTGATGCTGTAACGTTACTTCCGTAGTCAACTACGGAGTCAAGCGCCATGGAGAACGCTCAAGAGAATCTGACCATCGGGGCCTTCGCCAAGGCAGCCCGGGTCAACGTGGAGACGATCCGCTTCTATCAGCTCAAGGGCTTGCTACCCCAGCCGGAGCGGCCCTACGGTCGCATCCGCCGCTACGGGCAGGCGGACGTGGCGCGGGTGAAGTTCGTGAAGTCAGCCCAGCGCCTGGGATTCAGCCTGGATGAAGTCGGCCAGCTCCTGAAACTGGAGGACGGCACCCATTGCAGCGAGGCGGCCGAACTGGCTGCTCACCGGCTGGCCGATGTGCGCGCACGCATGGCGGACCTCACGCGGATGGAAGAGGCCCTGTCGACGCTAGTGAGAGAGTGCAACGCGCACCATGGCAATGTTTCCTGCCCGTTGATCGCAGCTTTGCATTGCTGCTAAAGGGCCCACTTCGGCTCTTAGCGTACGATTTTTTTCCGTTTTCTGAGACGACCCCTGATTGGCGATGGCTTCGGTCAGCACGGGGCGCAGGTCAGCGCCTTTGAATCGCAGTGACATGGATGAAATCTCCTGTGTGGAAGAATGAGAAAGGCCTCCATCCGATGGGATGAAGGGCCTGTAGTGCACGCGGCCGGAACGGCTGGAACGCCGTGGCGGATGCCTCGGGTCAGCCGCAGGACCGCCCGGTTTCGCTGCGGGGCGTCATGCCGGGACGGCCTGGCGCTTGCGGGCCGCTTTCGCGTCGAGGATGCTCACGTCGATCTGGCGCCAGCGCCCGTCGTCGATGAGCCTCTCCAGCACTTCGCCGAGCATGTCGAAATACACCTCGTCGTGCCGATCGACCAGTTCGACCGATTCACCGTTCTGACGGTGCAGTTCCACCACGTAGGTGTCTCCGCCGCGGTCGTAGAGGATCGTCACCCGGCCCTCGAACTTCGCGGTCGAGACCGTGAAGCTGATCGCCGGCGGGGTCTCGATGATCTTGGAGGGCGTGGGATCGACCCAGGTGAAGTCGCGGGCACCGGCATCCACCAGCATGTGGGTGATGCGCCGGAAGCGATCGGGGGCCGGCATCTCCTCCAACTGCTCGATGAGCTGGCCCAACTCCATGCACTGCGGCGTGGGAATGGGCAGCTTGGCCGGCGCCGAGCCGAGGATGTGCCTCGTGATGGTGTACGGCGTGCCGTCCGAAGTCTCCTCGGTGATGACCTCCGGCGTGTCCGCGCGCAGTCCGTCGAAGCGACGACGGGCATAGGGTTGGACATGCACCTTGGCGCCTTCGGCAGGAACCGTGGTCACCAGGCTGGGATCGAGCACCGCGAACTCGGAAGGCTTGAGCTTGACGACGATGGCATCGTCGGTCGCGGCGACCACCTTGCCGTCGAAGGGTTGGGGGTCGATGGCGAAGCCCAGCGTTGAGGACAGCGGCTGATCATCGAACACGCGGTACTTGAACGACCGCACGTTGCGGGGCACATGGCCTGCGACCAGCGAAGGCATCATGGATTTGATGAGGGAACGATCCATGGGGAAACTCCTTGAGGAAAAACAAGGGATTCCCCGCCCGCAAGGGAGAGGTCCCTTGTGGGTGGCGTGGATGGACGCGGTAGGTCCGTAGGAAGAAACGACCAGCACGGTTTCCCGCGCTTGCAGCCTCGAAGGTCTCGACTGCCTGGGCATGTGCCGGCAACGCCGACGAACATGGGGCAAGCATGGCCCTGGGGCGGTCTGCCTGCCCGCAGGAAACGGCACCGCACCACAACCGTTTTCCTGTGCTGCGGGCAAGAAAAAGCCCCTCGAAAGGGGCTGGAGGAATCAGGCTTGGTACACGAAGTAGTGCTCGCGCTGACGCGGAAAGAACACGTGTTTCCACGTGTCGCCGCTTGTGTTGCCACCGTCGAAGACGACCATTTCGTAGTCGTCCACGTCGGTGTCCACCAGGTCGGCGCTGGCGATATGGCGCATGTGCAGCGTGCCGCTCATGCGCTCGAATACCAGGATCTGGCCGATGGCATCTTCCTGGCTCATGGCGTTGACGCAGGCTCCGAGTTGGTGCTCGAAGTCGGATGCGGGTGTGATGAGGTCGGGGAACATGGGATCGCTCCTGTGAAAGTGCGCCGGCCCGGCTCTCTGGCGGGAGACCGGGCCGGCATGCGGTGAGGACAAGGAAGGCCGGGGATGTGTGTGGCAGCTATTCGCCGGCCAGCGATAGGCCCGGCAACACGGGTGCGTCGGCATCGAGGATGAGGATGCGCACGTCGGCCTGGCCGGCCAGTTCAAGGATCTGTGCCAGCTCGTCCGGCATGCCCTTGCTGCGGTGCTCCTGCCGAAGCTGCTCGGCGGCGATCCCCTCGACGTCCTGCAGGTGCTGGTCCGTCCAGGGCGTGGAGATCAGCTTGACGCCGATCGCCGGGCTGTAGGGAATCCGGAACGCGATGAACAAAAAGGCCTCCGGCGTCGCGAGGTCAGCCAGGTTGGCCAGGTACTGGCCGGTTTCGCGGCTGATGTGCGCGCTGCTGATTTCCCAGCACCGGCTGTAGTAGCCGGTCTCGAAGCTCAACCGCTGCACGACTTCCCGTGCGGCCTCGGCCGAATAGGTGTCGCCAATGTGGACGGGGCGGCCGTCGAAGTCGTCGCCGTGGATCGCGTACACCACGGCACCCACCATGCCTTCGCCGCTGCCCCCTTCAGCCGCGTCGCATTCGGCGATCAGTGCGGCGCCGACAGGTTCGGTGCCAGTCCTGACCACCGCGAAGTCGCTGGTGATGATGCAAGGAGAAGAAACCAGCGCCGCGTCGCAGAGGTGCTGCTGGCTCGGGTGGATGTTTCGCCAAACATGCGGGCTTCCGTCCTCGTAGCTGATGGACAGCGTGCGGACGATTTTCAGATTCCAGTAGCCGCGTAGAAAGGGATTGGGATTCTGGGACATGGGATTTCTCCAACAGAATAATGATGGAGCAAATCCCCGCCACCGGGAATTGACCCCGGTGGGTGGAAAGAAAGGAAACAGCGTCAGGTGACGCTGATCGTTGGCGTTTGGGCCAATCGCTCGGCGACGCGCCGGCGCAAATTCATGCGGAATGGCTCGTCGCTGACGCCCGCCAGCAGATTGATGGTCTCCAGCGCGATCAGGGCCGAAGCCTCTTCGATGTCGGCGGCCACAATGGTCTTGCGCAATTGGTCGCCGAGCTGGAGGGCCTGGGAGGAGGAGCTGATGAAGCGGACCTCGCGGCTCAGGTAGCAGCCGTTGCCGCCGAACTCGAACAGCCGCGGCTTGCTGCAGTACCAGCAGCCCTCGAACTGGATGGCGGTCAGGTGGTGCCCGTCATCGAACCGGGTGGCGATCAGAAACAATGCGTCGAGATCGGCGGTGTCCTCGAACGAATGACGGTCGATCAAGTTCCCCAGCTCTTCGTCCTCATCGGCACGGAAGTGCACGGCGAGCAGTTCGAGCAGCGGCGGGATCGACAGCCCTTCGTCGTCCGGCATCGGAATACCGAGTTGCGTGGCCAGGTCTTCCAGGCCATCGAGCACGTCCGGCCATTGCGGATTGGTGGTCTCGGCGATCTGGGCGATGTAGGCCTGCCCGTTGCCGGGGTGGCTCTCGTCCAGCGCGAAGGCGCCGAACAGCGCCTGGATGACGGGCGTCACACGGTCGAGCACGAGAACGCCGGTGGCTTCGTAGTAGTTGTTGGCCATGAAGGCTCCTTTCGATGAATGAACGGAGCCAGCCCTTGCGGACGATGGCATCCGCAGGGGAAACCGCCTGATGCCGGATGGCGCTGGGCGGGGAGAAAACGCGAGGGACATGGCCTCGAACGAGGCGCATGTCCCTCATGGGGTCCCGTGAACGCAGTGATGAAGGTGTGCCAGGGACCGGCTCACCAACCGCTGTAGTTCAGCAGCAGGTCGGCGATCACCTGGCGACGTTGCAGATCGAGACCATCGAAGTCCGACAGTCCTTGGAAGTGGCAGCGCTTGAGCATGGCACCGCCCTCGCGCGCGTTGTAGAAGCTGAACATGGCGGACAGGAACATGCGTTCCCCGCTGCTCAGGACGCCGAGTGCGTCGTTGGCACGCAGCATGTCGGGACGCAGATCCCACTTGCTCTTTGCCTGGTTCAGGCCTTCGCGCGTGCCGTCGCCAAACCATTGCGGGCCTGCGATCTCGACGCCGCGCTTCCAGACCTCGAAGAAGGCTTGGGGCGCGGCGGCGAAATGCTGCTCTTCCCGCATGATCTGATCGACGACTTCCTGGGGCAAAAGCTGGTTCATGACGTGGTTCCTCCAGTTGGATCAGGGTGTGGCGAGCTGGGACCAGCCGCCTCTTTCGAGGGCACGTTGAGCCGCGGCATAGCTGCGGAAGTACTGGCAGGATTCCCGCGAAACGGGACCTTCTGTATCGCGCGTGCCGATGTAGTGGCCGGCGGCGCTATGCAGGATTTCGAGCGGCAGGAACTTGCCGCAATGGATCAAGGCCAACTGGCCGAAAGAGGCTTGCTGGGACATGGACGGGCTCCTTGGAAAAAGCGGGGCCTCGTCCCTCACGGGATGGCAGCTCCCGCACGCGGTTGAGAAAAAAGCATCGGCGTCACGGGTGACGCGCGTCCGCAGACTCGATGCGATGGCGGACTGGCGGGTAGCGCGGAAAGAATCCGCGGCAGCCTGGAAACTCTGGCTGCTGGCATGGTGCTGACGAATCAGCGACACATGCGGGCAGCTTCATGCGCGAGGCGAGCCGCGTCAGCCGGAAATCGGCATTTGCAACAGCCCCGATTGGCGAACGCGGAAAAAAGAAAGCCCCGCAATAAGTGCGGGGCTGTCAGGAGGATGAGGCGAAACTGGGTCAGCGAGGCCTGTCGCCCAGTACATGCTGCTTCCACAGGGCGAATGCCTCGTCCGGTCCCAGCTCTGCGAGGATGACGATGGGCTGGCCCCGACGGGCACGCAGCGATGCGAAATACGCTGGCCGGTCGGCGATGGCGTTGAGCTTGATGCCCTTTAGGAACAGCAACTGGCGGGGGCGAACTTTGGTGGTAACGCAGGCATGATTGCGCTTGTTTGGGGCAAAAGGGCCAGCGAAGCGGGCGGACACGGCCAGAAAACCGCGACGAACTACTTGTACTTGCCAGGCGAGGCGAACGGGTGACATCAGCATATCGCTATGCGGTAAAGAAGACCGTCCTAAAGCTTGCAGGATCCCGGCATAGCTTCATCATCACCTCTCCGTGACGGCTCATTGGAACGAAAAAGGCCAGCATCGCCGTGATGGACTTTCATAATTGCCAGGTCAACTGGCTTGCGTGCTGTTTATTCACAGCAAGGCATTGCGACGTCGTTGCAGCAATCGCCGCCATCGCAACAGGGCGTTGCAGCAAAAGCGGCGGTGGGCGCTAGCATGAGGGCCAAGCCGCGGCCGCTCATGCTGGGGGCCGTTCTCTTCAGATTGGTGTCCTGCACCGTGTGCATTGCGAATTTCCGGATCGTCCCAATGTCACTGGGACTCCTTTGTGGCGGCCGGGTTCTCCACGCTCATGAACGACTGGGCCACCAGCGCGATCGCCCCGCCCACGATGGCCATGTCAGCGATGTTGAAGGCGGGCCAGTGCCAGCCGTGCAGGTGAAAGTCGATGTAGTCGATAACGTGCCCGCGCGTGGCGCGGTCGAACGCGTTGCCCAATGCGCCGCCCAGAATGAGGCTGTACGAAAGGCCTTCCGTTTTGCGCAGCGGCCGGGAGAGCAGCCATGCGAGCCATGCCGATATTGCGAACGCGATCGCCAGAAAAAACCACCGCTGCCAGCCGCCCGCGCCAGCAAGGAAGCTGAACGCCGCGCCGGGATTGAGAGCGTGAACTAGGTTGAAGAATGACGCCACCTCGTGCGACCAACCCAAGGGAGTTGTCGCGTCAATGTAGCTCTTAGCTGCCTGATCGCCGGCGAATATAACGATCGCGAGTGAGTACCACTGCGTCTTGCGAAGAGATGGTTCATCCATTGTTCATGCCGCCTTGAACTTCAGGAGGCGCAGCCCATTGACGACAACCAAAAGACTTGCCCCCATGTCAGCGAACACAGCCATCCACATGGTGGCATGCCCTGTGAACGTCAACGCAAGGAACACCGCCTTGATGCCAAGGGCCAGAACGATGTTCTGCGTGAGGATCGCCGCAGTGCTACGCGACAGCCGGATGAAGGCGGGGATCTTGCGCAGGTCGTCGTCCATCAGGGCGACGTCGGCTGTTTCGATCGCGGTGTCGGTGCCGGCCGCGCCCATGGCGAAGCCGATGTCGGCACGGGCGAGCGCGGGCGAATCGTTGATGCCGTCGCCCACCATGCCCACCTGGCCCTCGCCGCCGACCAGGCTTTCGATGGTCTTGAGCTTGTCTTCGGGCAGTTGGTCACCACGGGCTTCAGAGATTCCGACCTGGGCAGCGATGGCCGCGGCCGTGTGCTGGTTGTCCCCCGTCAGCATCAGCGTGCGCACACCCAGCGCCTGCAGGTCGGCCACCGCCTCACGGCTGGTTTCCTTCACGGTGTCGGCCACTGCAAAAATGCCGAGCACGGTCGCATCGTCCATCAGCAGGATCGCTGTCTTGCCTTGGCGCTCCAGGGTCTCCAGCCGAGCCTGGAGCGTCGCTTCGCTCAGGCCCAGCTCCTGGGCGAGCCTGTGGTTGCCCATGTGCAACATGCGCCCGGCGACGCGGCCGCGCACGCCGCGGCCAGGCAGCGCCGCGAAGTCGTCGACCTCGTGCAGCGCGATGCCGTCACGGTTCGCCTTGCGGGCGATGGCCTGAGACACAGGATGGTCCGAGCGTGCCGCGAGGCTTGCGGCCCAGGCGGCAACTTCCTGCGCCTCGCCGATCAGCGGCACGAAGTCGGTCTGCTCGGGCTTGCCATGTGTGAGTGTGCCGGTCTTGTCCAGGGCCAACGCCTTGAGCTTGCGCCCGCCCTCCAGGTAGACGCCACCCTTGATCAGGATGCCGCGTCGGGCGGCAGCGGCCAAGCCGCTGACGATGGTGACCGGCGTGGAGATGACCAGAGCGCAGGGGCAGGCGATCACCAGCAGTACCAGGGCCTTGTAGACCCAGTCAAACCATGCGCCGCCGAAGGCGAGCGGCGGCACGACGGCAACCAGCACGGACACCGCGAACACCGCCGGCGTGTAGACGCGGGCGAACTGGTCGACGAAGCGCTGCGTGGGCGCACGGCTGCCCTGCGCGGACTCCACGGCATGGATGATGCGCGCGAGCGTCGAGTCGCTGGCGCCTGCGGTCACCTTGTATTCGAAAGAGCCGGTCTCATTGATGGTTCCGGCGAAGACCTGGTCACCTTCGGCCTTCTCGACGGGCAGGCTCTCGCCGGTGATGGGCGCCTGGTTGATGGCCGATCGACCCGAGGTGATCAGGCCGTCCAGTGCGATGCGCTCGCCAGGACGCACGCGGACCACCGCGCCCTTTGCGACCTCCTTGGCCGGCAGCTCTGTCCATGAGCCATCGGCCTGCCGCACGGTCGCGGTCTCGGGCGCCAAGTCCATCAGCCCCCGAATGGCGTTGCGGGCGCGGTCCAGCGACTTCGCCTCGATCACTTCCGCCAACGCGAACAGGAACATGACCATGGCGGCCTCCGGCCAGTGGCCGATCGCCATGCCGCCGGTGACCGCGATGGCCATCAGGGCGTTCATGTTCAGGTTGAGGTTCTTCAGCGCGATCCAGCCCTTCTTGTAGGTGCTGAGGCCGCCGGTGAAGATCGAAACCAGTGCCAGCACGATCACGGCCCAATGATTGCCGTCGTTGACCCAGTACACGCCTTCGGCGGCCACCGCCGCAACGCCCGAAACCGCCATCGGCCACCAATTGGTCTTGTGCGCGGCCACCGGGGCATCGCGCGGCTCATCAGTCCTCTGGACCTCGGCTTCCATGCCCAGCGATTCGATGGCTTCGACTGCCGGCTTGATCGCGTCGGGTGTGTGCCGAACCGTGAGCGTGCGCTGCATCAGGTTGAAATCCATTCCCTGCACGCCCGGCATGCCTTGCAGCTTGCCGCGGATCAGACTTTCCTCGGTCGGACAGTCCATCTTCGCGATGCGAAGTACCGTGGTGGCTGTCTGCATGTCCTGCCGCGCAGCCTGCATTCCAATGGAAGCAAGCGCCTTCTCGATCGGCGCTGAGGTCGCCAGCGTGTGCTGGACTCCCAGCACACGCTGCATCAGATTGAAGTCGAGCGCGGTCACACCCGGCAGCTTGCCCAGCCGGTCGCGGATCAGCGCTTCTTCCGTCGGGCAATCCATGTTCTCGATCCGGTACGTCACCCGCTCGCCGATCGGCGGCGCGGAAACGGCAGCGGTTGGTTGCTGCTGCAGGGCCGAGGATGGGATCACAGCCGCGGCTTCGATCGGCCCCGTGTGGCCGAAGGTCTGCTCCTTGGCGCGCATGCCGATCGAGGCCAGGACCTGCTCCATCTGCGCGCGTGCCTGAGCGAGGTGTTTCACCGACAGGGTGCGCTCAGCGAGGTCGAAGTCGAGGTCCTGAATTCCCTCGACTGCCCCGAGGTGCGAGCGGATGAGTTTCTCCTCGCTCGGGCAGTCCATGTTCTCGATGCGGTAGGTGGTCGACACGGCGGCGTCTCGGACAGCCTGAGCCTTCATGCCCACCGAATTCAGCGCTTGCTCCAAGGCATCGGCCGAGACTTCGCGGTGCGAAATGGTCAACAAACGCTGCGGAAGATCGAACAGGAGCCGCTCGACACCGGGCATGCCCTCCAGCGTTCGCCGCACCAGTGCTTCCTCATTGCGGCAATCCATGTTGCTCACGTGGAAAACGGTGGTTTCAGTGCTGGCCTGCTCACTGGCGCACGCCGTCTGTTGGCCATTGCCGCCGGAGCAGGCGCATGGGCTGGAAGGTTCTTTGTTCATAGATCGCTCTTCATTGACAAGGTTTTCCCCGGATGCCATCATTAGAAAACCTCTAGTAGATATAGAGTCAAGTTTTTTATAGGAAGCAACCATGATGCGGATCGGTGAACTGGGCAAGAAGGCAGATTGCTTGGTGCAGACCGTGCGCTTTTACGAGTCAGAAGGCTTGCTGCCCGAGCCTGCACGTAGCGAGGGCAACTTCAGGCTCTATGACGAAGTCCATTTGCAGCGCTTGCTGTTCATCCGCCGCTGCCGGGCGAAGGACATGACGCTGGATGAGATCCGTCAACTGCTGAACTTACGGGATCGGCCAGAGTTGGGCTGCGGCGAGGTGAACGCGCTGGTCGACGCTCATATCGCGCAAGTGCGGACCAAGATGAAGGAATTGCGCGCCTTGGAGCGCGAGTTAATGGATCTGCGACGCTCCTGCGATAGCGCCCGAACCTCGCGCGAGTGCGGCATTCTCAACAGCTTGGCCGAGCCCGCCTGAAGCTCGAGCGTGTCATCGGTGCTGGAAGTGATCGGGTCCAGTTCTGAGAGCCACGTGCCGCGCTCCATCATGCGAAAGCGCGCGATTCTGACGTTTTGAGACGGCGTGCGACCGAGGGCGTGGCCCACAGGAGCCAGCGCGAGCCGGACGACCTGCGCGCCGCAATCTCCGCCACCTTACGGGTTCTCCAGGCCAGACCGAGCATCGCGGCGTGGCTGCGCAGGTGCAGGTGCAGGCCAAGGTAGCAGTGCGCCACGACGCGGCCCGACTCATGGGCACGCCACGCAACTCGCGATCGCTTCGCAAGAAGCCGCAAGGCCCGACTCGCGCAAGAATGCGACGTGGGCAAGATCGTATAGCCAGCAGCGCAAGCGTTTGCCGCTGCTGGCCGGCTCCGGAAGGGATAGACAAGCTGCGGGCCGTAGTCCATTGGAAAGTCCATCTTTCTTGAGTGTCACTCTTTGGCGCCCAGCGTGTGCTTTTGCGACCGGAAAGCGCTGAACAAGTGGCCCCCGGGCATCCAGAAATCGCCGTAGTTGACTTGGGCGTCTTCGTGCTCACGCTTGTGATGCCAGCGATGGGCTTCAGCCACCCCGATCAACAATCCCAACGGCCCGACCCGGTATCCCAGATTGGAGTGCTGGAAGGCCAGATGCACGACCAAGAAGCCGAGCCATGCGCCGACGGCCAACCACAGCTTGGAACGCCGCTACTGGCTCAACGGGGAGTGGAAAGGCCGCCCGCCCTCTAGCAAGGCGGCACAAGCGAGCGCGACGATCACTGTGAGTAGCTCCGTCGGAAAAGACGGCCGGCCGGTCGCGAGCTCGCCGAAGAGCACAACCGCAGTGGCGCCACGGATCAGTGGATAGCAGCCATACCGGATGACAGTCGCAATGAAGGGGGCGCATTGGTGCTCATCTGTTCTGTCCTAAAGCTCTGACTGGATTGGAAAACCTTCTAGCTACGGTAGAGTCAAGGGCGTCCGGGAAGACCCTGTGGCAAGTTCGTTGCATCTGCGCCTTGACTCTCCAGCCGCTACAGGCTTCAGCATCCATCGATTTGGAAGGAACAATGCATGGCTGAAAACCACAGAAATCACGAAAACGACGAGTTGGGCCGCCTAGATGCGAGCGATGCGAAGGACCGAAAGATTCTTCTGACTGTGTTGCTGATCAACCTGACGCAGTCCGCCGCCGGCATTGCCCTTGGCATCTGGGCTGGCTCTACGGCGCTGATGGGCGCCGGGTTGGACAACCTCGCCGATGCGTCGGTCTATGCGGTTAGCCTGTATGCCGTCGGTCGTGCGGCAACGGTCAAGGTGGGCGCGGCCCGCTTGTCGGGTTTCTTGCTAATCGGCCTGGCCGCGCTGCTGCTGTTGGAAGTCCTACGCCGCTTCGCTGGAGGGGAAGAGCCTGTCGGCCCAGCCATGATGGCCATGGCCGCGCTGAACGCGGCTTTGAACCTAGTGTGCCTCAGACTACTGCGCCGCCATCGCGGGGAAGATGTGAACTTCAAGGCGTCAGCGATCTTTACCAGCAACGACTCCATCGTCAATGGTGCGATTGTGCTGTCCGGGGTGCTGGTGATGGGGTTCGGGTCGAACATCCCGGATCTGGTGCTGGGCGTCATCGTGGCCGCAATCGCAGCGAATGGGGGGCGGGAAATCCTGCGCGAAGCATCGGAAACAGCTCGCCGTAAGGCGGGCACATAAGGCATGTTTTCGCCCAGTTCATCCCGAGGTTTACCTCTGCAAAAGAGGTAGTCCAGCCTTTGGGCTACGGCCTCGGCTGCAGCCGAGCGTACCATTGGCGATGGCCGCGCGATAGGCGGGCATGCCGTTCTCGACCTCCGTCTGCCGTACAGCAGCGGTGCGCAAGGTTGAGGGTGCATGTCGTCTCTCCTGTTCGTGTGGCCCAGGCCAATGGCCGGGCCGGGACGTTGATGGGCAGGAGAATGGCGCCGAAGGCCCAACGGCCTTCGGCTCGGGAGAAAAGAGGAACCACCCGTGGGCTGATTGGCAGGCCCGGTCGTCGCTAGAACCGTCTGCTCATCAAGCAATCACACCCGGCCCATGTCGTGGCTGGGGCCGGCATCGTCTGGCGCACATCCGCGCACAAAGGGAGCCCGTTTTTGCACCGGCGGGCACCGGCACCGATTACCGCTGACCACGAAGGGTCTCCCGGTGGCTCGTGCAGCCTGGCAAGCCACCGGGAGACCCTTCGCAGAGGGCGGAAGAAACGCAGATCAACAGAACGCGCGTGGTGCGGCTCGCAGAGAAGCTACCTTCAGGTCCCGCGGCCGGGGACGGCTGGGCGGGACGCGCACACGGATCAAGAAGGCGTTGCGCGCTGGGCGTCCCGCAGGGCATGCGGCGGAGTGCGGGACAGGGGCCACGCCGCCGAAGGCGGGCACGGCTCACGGGGAACGGGGGCGGTCAGGAGCCTTTGCGGCCGCTACGGCGCGGGCGCGAGGCGCCGCGCTTGGAGCTGCCGGATTCGACTGGCAGCGTGCCTTTGCAGTCCGGGTAGCGGCTGCACGACCAGAACGGGCCGCTCTTGCCGCTGCGCTGGCGCGTGGGTGCGCCGCACTGCGGGCATGCCGGCCCTTGGGGAACCTTGATGGACAGGGAGGCGCTGCCGTACTGCGCAATCAACTGCGAAATCCACGCGGCCTGCTTGCCGATGAACACGTCCAGGGTGAGCTGTCCGGCCTCGATCATGTCGAGCGCCTGTTCCCAGACGGCGGTGGTGCCAGGGTCGGCAATCGCCGCAGGCACGGCATCGATCAAAGTGAAAGCCGCATCCGAGGCGCGGATGGCGCGCCCCTTCTTCACGAGGTAGCCGCGAGCGATCAGGCCGCCGATGATGTTGGCCCGCGTCGCTTCGGTGCCGATGCCAACCGTATCCTTGAGCTTCTGCTTCAGGCGGGGATCGGACACCAGCTTGGCGACGCCTTTCATGGACTTGACCAACTCGCCTTGCGTGTACGGTTTGGGCGGCAGCGTCTTGAGTGCCTTGAGATCGACGTCGGCCACCTGGCATGCCAGGCCCTCATACAGTTTCGGCAGCGCGGGCAGCACCTGGGCGCGGACCGCAGTATCGCCCTCGCCATCACCGTCTTCGGCCTGCGGCTCGGCGAGCACCTGGCGCCAACCCGGGATGACAACCTGCTTGCCCGTGGCCGCCAGGTTCTGCCCCCCGCACGAAAACTTGGCCACAGTGCGGTCGAACTCGTGGTGAGGGAGGAACTGCGCCAGGTAATGCGACCGGATGAGCCTGTACACGGCCAGTTCCTTCTCGCTCATGGCGGAGAGCTTCGCCGGTTCGAGCGTCGGGATGATGCCGTGGTGCGCCGTGACCTTGCCATCGTTCCAGGCGCGCGAGCGCTGCGAGCGGTCGAGCTGGCCCATGATCGAGCGCAGCGAGGGATCGGTCTTGAGCAGGCTGTCGAGAACGGTGGGCACTTCGGCAAACATGCTCTCGGGCAGGTAGCCGGAGTCCGAGCGGGGGTACGTCGTGGCCTTGTGCGTCTCGTACAGGGCTTGGGCAATCTCCAAGGTTTCCTGCACGTCCAGCCCAAGCTGCTTGGAACACACTTCCTGCAAGGTGCCCAGGTCGAACGGCAGCGGCGGGCCTTCGCGGACACGCTCAGTCTCCACCGACACGACGTGGGCACTGCCCGCAGCGCGGATCTGCTGCATGGTCTGCTGTGCGACCGGCTGCCGCAGGCAGCGGCCTGCGTCGTCGGTGCACGCATCGGGTGGAACCCATTGCGCGGCGAAAGTCGAACCGCCTGCGAACAGGGACACGGCGATGGCCCAGTATGGTACGGACACGAAGCGCGCGATCTCGCGGTCGCGGTCCACAACGAGCTTGAGCGTCGGGGTCTGTACGCGGCCGACCGACAGCACGCCGTCGTAACCCGCCTGTCGCCCCAGCACCGTGAACAGCCGGCTCAGGTTCATGCCCACGAGCCAATCCGCACGGGAGCGCGCCAGCGCCGAGTGGTACATCGAAAGCGTCTCGGCCGAAGGCCGCAGCTTGCCCAGTGCCGCCCGAATGGACGCATCGTTGAGCGCCGACAGCCACAGGCGTTCGATGGGGCCGCGGTAGCCGCAAAGCTCCACGATCTCGCGGGCGATCAATTCGCCCTCGCGGTCGGCATCGGTGGCGATAACCAGGTGAGTCGCCTTCGCCAAGAGCGCCTTGACGACCTTGAATTGCGTGGCGGTCTTCGGTTTGACCTCGACCCGCCAGTGCTGGGGAATGATGGGCAACTGCTCAACGGACCATCGTTTGAGCTGCTCGTCGTAGGCCTCGGGCGGCGCCGCCTCCACGAGATGGCCGATGCACCAGGTGACCGTGACGCCGGAACCGTTGAGGCAGCCTTCACCGCGCTGCGTGGCGCCGAGAATCCGGCCAATGTCTTTGCCCTGGGAGGGCTTCTCGCACAAGAACAGCCGCATATCCGTCCATCCCGATTCCTGTTGTTCATGGAGTTGCTGGGATCGAGGATGCCGAGCGCAGCCCCTGGCAGCAGCAAACAAGCCGCATGCGGCAGCGACCGCTTTCACGCCGATGAAATGGCGAGTGCGGGGAAGGTGCGTGGCCGGAAGTGTGCGGGCCGAGAGCCGCGATTTCCGGGAGCGCGCGTGGAACTCGGTGGACGTTGGTGGAGCTATCCCCTGGGGATAATTCGCAGCGCATGGAGGGCGGCGAAGCACTGCGGCAGCCGCCCTCCATGCCCGATCACTTCCTGCGCTTGGTCTCTTTCGGCGCCGTCGATTCCTGGGTGGCCTGGGGCTTCGGCTCTGCCTCCTGTGGCTTCGGGCTGAGGGCCACAGACTCGATGCGGTACGGCAGGATGCCGACACTGCGCGCGTTGACCTGCCAAGTCTCACGCGGCTGATCTTCGTTGTCCGTCCAGGGGTCGCGCTCCATGCGGCCGACGACCAGCACCCGCATGCCCTTCTGGTAGAGCTGCTGCCAGCGGTCGGCGTCGTGGTGCCAGAGTTCCACCGGCGCCCAGAAGCCGCCGCGGTCCTCGAACTCGCCGCCCTTGGTGGGGACGGGGTTGTCGAAGTACACGTTCAGCCGGAGCAACCGGCGAGGATCGTCGTTGCCATTGGGGAATTCGCGGTACTCGGGAGGCGATCCGATGTTGCCCTCGCCGATGAATTGTGTGCTCATGTTGGAATCTCCGTGGTGGTTGAAATACCCGTGCCTCGTTGGGCTCGGGCGCGTGCTCGGATGGCAGGCGCAATCACCGATCGCGCACTGCGGCAGGAACGGACGCGAGCCGGCGCAGGTAGGTGTTGTCCGCCTGCGCGGCCTTGCTGGCGCATTCCTGTGCTTGCCTGCCCAGGGTGTGCAGCAGGCTGATCTGCATGTTCAGCATGACGCGCTGCAGTTCGATCTCGTGCAGGTCGTGCAGCAGGTTGACCGGCGTGCTGGGGCTCGCCATCAGCTCCTGCCACAACGCCACGCCCATGGCCGATCGATCGTGCTTGCGCCAGCGAAGAAAGGTCGTGCCTGCGCCAGTGGTCTGCTGGGCCAGCTCGACGGGAAGCAGGTGGAAGGGATGCCCGCACGCCTGTGGCAGCACCTGTCGCTGCGCCAGGGCAATCAACTCGTCGCGCATGGCGAAGCACTGGCTGGCCCAGGCCTCGAAGTCCCCTTTACCTTTAAAAGGCTTTAAAAGGCCTTTTAGAGAGGCCGCGTGTTCCAG